>CAIPFS010000703.1 GCA_903864375.1 uncultured Verrucomicrobiota bacterium | reverse complement strand
CCGTGACTCCGGTTCGAAGACCAATATCACTCGAAAACCCACCGCTCACCCATCACCTGTCCCCACACCCCCTCTCATCCCCCGACCCACCGTTCCAGCACGGATCCCTTCCAACCGTCAGGTTGGATTTTCCCGGACGGACGAGGGGTACCCTTAAACCGTACGGGGAATACCCTCGAGAAATTCTTGGGCAGCCCGGTGCAAAGGACGTTGTTTCAACCAGATCGCCAGGATTTTCCGCCGTGGTTTGACGCCCTGAACGGAGCGGTACACGGGTCGATCCTTGGCGGATGATTGGACGGCCATTTCTGGAATCAGGGAGATCCCCAGTCCAGCCCGCACCAATGCTTGTATGGTTTCAAGTTGGGCACTGCGGAAGCTGATCTGTGGCCGGAGATCCTGACGGTGACAGAAGCTTAACACCTGGTCTCCCAGGCAATGCCCTTCCTTCATCACGATGAACCGTTCGGTTTCGAGGTCGGTCCATGCAATCTGGTCCTGCTTTGCCAGCGGATGATTCCGGGGAAGAGCCAGAAGCAATTCCTCTTCGAACAATTCCCGGGTGAGCAGACCCCGCTCCTCCAACGGGTCGCTGACCAGGGCAAAATCCAAATCACAGGCCAGAACCTGACGGGTTAATTGCCCGGTGGTGTCCTCCTGAACGACGACTTCCAATCCCGGATATTTGGGGATGAACCGGGCCATCAACCCGGGTAGCAGATAAGGGGCGATGGTGGGTAGAATGCCGAGACGCAGACTTCCCGTCTTGAGTTCTTGCACCTCCGAAACTTCCCGTCGGGCGGCCTCGACCTCTTCCAGGATGGCCGCCGCGCGGCGGAGGAAGGCATCCCCGGCGGTCGTCAATCGGGCTTCACGTCGGGTCCGTTCAAACAACCGCTCGCCGAGTTCGGTTTCGAGCTTTTGAACCTGCTGGCTCAAGGAGGGCTGCGACACGTGGCAAAGTTCGGCAGCCCGCGAGAAATTGCGGGTTCGGGCGAGGGCAACGACGTACCGCAGTTGATGCATTTCCATGCGTCACATCTGGGATGGAGGTTTGAACCGTGTTGTCCGAATCGGGAGGCTATGGCGTCTCGAAGAGCGGCACGATTTCCATTCCCGGAACCGTCACCAATCCCCGATCGGTGAGGCGAATCTCGGGAATGACCGACAGCGGAAGGAGGTTGAATCCCATGTACGGCAGCAAACAGCCTGACTCGGTCCAAACCTCCTTGAGCCGCCGTGTCTCTGCGGCGACGACCGTGGCCCTTCGGTCGGACAGCAGTCCGGCGATGGGGAGGGCTACACCGGCCAGGACCTGACCATCCCGGACCACGCAAACGCCGCCCTGATGTTGCCGGAGATAATCCACTGCAACCCGCATGTCCTGTTCATCCGTTCCCGCCACGATCAGATTGTGGGCGTCGTGTCCAACGCTGCTGGCAACAGCGCCGTGCTTGAGGCCGAAATCCTGAAGGAGACCAAATCCGACACCGCCGGTTTTTCCATGGCGTTCGATCACCGTTAAAAAACAGAGGTCAGGATTTTGCTGGAAGGTGTCCGACCAGGTTGCGCCGGGTGTCAGCGGGCGGCGTTCATGAAAGGTGAGGATGCCGGGTAGTGCCACCCGCAGGATGTTGGCGGTCACCGGGCCCGGGGGAAGTTCTGGAATGAGTGGAACATCGTCGGAGACGTGAACGGTTTGATACGCGGTCGAGGGATATCGATAGGGCTGACTGAGGGTCTTTTCGAGGAGCGGTGTGACCTGACGGTTTTCCACGACCAATTCCCCACCATACCAGGTCGATTGTGGTTCCAGTGAATCATTCAACAAGACGATGTCCGCCCGTCGTCCCGGTCCCAAGGCGCCCAATTCCCCATCCAGGTGGAAGCGGGTGGCCGGATTCAAGGACCCGAGGCTCCAGGCGGTGGCCGGGGCAAGGCCTGCCGCTTGTGCCTGTCGCACCACCCAGTCGAGCCCAAACGCAAAGAGGTCATCCGCGTCCCGGTCATCCGTGCACACACACACTCGTTTGGGATTGGCGCCCAGGCGGGTCACGGCCTGAATGGCGAGCGGCAGGGAATGCCACGGGGTGGTGGGGTTGCCACCGCGGAGGAAAATCCACAGCCCCGCCTCGAGGAAATCTTCCGCAATCTGGGCATCAATGGCCTCATGGGTGTCGGTGATGCCGCTGGCGGCCCCGGCGGCGACAAATTCACGTCCATAGATGTGGCCGCACACCGGCCGGCCCCGTCGGAGGGCTGCGGCCAGAATGGCATGGCTCCGTTCATCTCCGAGCGCCACCGGAACGAAATCCATCTTTTCTCCCAGAGCCACCGCCTCCGGCCACCGGTCAAAAATTCCGGCGATCTTGTCGGCGGTCAGATCGCCACCCGCCGTCTCAAAATGCGCCGAAGTGGCTGGGACCGTGCTGGGGACCGTCAGAAAGATATTGAGCGGGGCGTGCCGTGCATCCTCCAGCATCCATTCGATTCCGGCCACGTCGCACACGTTGCCAATTTCGTGGCTGTCGCAAAAGAGGGTGGTGGTTCCGTTCAGCAGGGCCGCCTCGGCATAGGCGCAGGCGGTAATCATGGAGGACTCGATGTGCACATGCGGATCGACAAGTCCCGGGGCCAGGATACCACCCTGAACATCGTAAATCCGGGTGTTGGATCCGCGAATCGCCGTCCCGACCGGTTGAATGGCGGCGATCCGTCCACGATGCACCCAGATTTCGCGATCGGGCAGCAGCCGTTCCGTGTAAGCCGAGAGCAGGCGTCCGCCCCGCACTACCAAATCCGGTGGGGTTCGACCGTGAGCCACCGACGCGAGGCTCCGGGTGATTTCGTGGTGCGGCGGAACCGAAAAGCGGCTGAGGGTCTTCATGGTCAACGGAGTGTTGGGGTACCGTGGGGAAATGCTGCGTGGTCCTGCAACCGGATGCAATGTCGGGCGTGAGTGCACAGCGCGTTTGACGGATGTTCCGAGTCCGCGCAGGTTCACGGGGTGAACTACCTCCTGCGCGCGTGGTTGATCGCTGGTGTGACTGCGGTTTCAGTTTCGGCCCAAAAGATTCCGGTGGTTGAAAAGCGTCTGGCCAACGGGTTCAAGCTGTTGCTGGTGGAACGGCATGAAGAGCCGCGCATCGCCGGCGGCTGGGTTGCCCATGTTGGTTCGGCCAACGAACGCCCCGGCATCACCGGCATCGCCCATCTTTTTGAACACATGATGTTCAAGGGGACCCCCACCATCGGCACCACCGATGCCACCCGGGACCTCGATATCCTGGTTCAGCAGGAACAGGTCCGCGATGAGATGCGCGCGGAGGAAGCCCGGATGCGACAGGCTCTCCGAAAAGGGGATGTCGACGACATCACCAGTCCGGAAAGCAAGTCGGACCATTATAAAGAACTGGAGGCCAGGTTTCAGAAACTGATAGAGGCCGAGCGTCAGGTGCTGGTGAAAAATGAATTCGACCGGGTTTACACCACCGCCGGCGCCTCCGGAATGAACGCCTTCACCACGGAGGACATGACCGGCTATTTCATCACCGTCCCATCCAACAAACTGGAACTGTGGTGCTGGATGGAAAGCGAACGGCTTCTCCACCCGGTGTTCCGGGAATTTTACGCTGAACGCGATGTGGTCTTCGAGGAGCGACGGATGCGGACGGAGTCGACTCCCACCGGGAAATTCGCCGAGCAATTCAATGCCATGTTCTGGGATGCCCATCCCTATCACTGGCCGGTGATTGGATGGCCCAGCGACATCCCCGCCATTTCCAAGAAGCAGGCGGACGACTTTTATCAGCAGTATTACCAACCCGACAATATCACCCTGGTCCTGGTGGGCGATTTTGACCCTTCGGTCGCCGAGACCATGGTGACCAAATACTTCAGCCGGATTCCCAAGGGCTCGAGCCCTCCGGCCGAGGTCACGACCCTGGAAATTCCGTCGGTGGGTGAAAAGCGCTACTACGCAGAGGCGGAGACCAATCCGCAGCTGGACATCCTGTGGCGGACGGTCGGTTTCGGTCACAAGGACAGCTATCCCCTCGACGTGTTGCAGTTACTCCTGTCGGGACGGACCGGTCGCCTTTACAAGGGGCTGGTTCTTGGACGGCAGGTGGCCACCGAGGCAGCAGCCCTCCAGGAATCGCGCAAGTGGGCGGGTGCCTTTGAAATCGAGGCCGAAGTCCGGGAAGGCAAGACCACCGGGGACGTCGAAGCCGCCTTGTATGAGGAACTTGAGCGAATCAAGAACGAAGCGATCCCGCCGGAGGAGCTCCAGAAGGTCAAGAATCAGTTCGCCGCTGCCGAATATCGGAAGCTGTCCGCCAATTTTCCCATCTTCCGCCAGGTCCTTCAAAACGAGGGCCTGGGCGACTGGCATGAAGTCAATGAGGCCGGACCGAGGCTTCAGGCGGTCACCGCCGAGGACGTTCAACGGGTGGCGAAGAAATATCTGGTCAAGGAAAACCGCGCGGTGGCGGTTTACACCCGTAAGCCAGGGACAGGCGGTGCCGCGGAGGACCCCGATCTGGAGGGATTGTCTGCCGAACAAAAGCCCATCATCCGCCGGGTGGTCCAGGCATTGGGGCAGGAAACAGATGCGGACAAATTGCAGCAGCAGGCCGATGCCATCGAATCGCGGCTGGGATCCACCGACCCCAAAAAGCTGCCCCTGC
This sequence comes from uncultured Verrucomicrobiota bacterium, assembly GCA_903864375.1. Classification (GTDB taxonomy): domain Bacteria; phylum Verrucomicrobiota; class Verrucomicrobiia; order Limisphaerales; family UBA9464; genus CAILNN01. The sequence continues at coordinate 1,743 of CAIPFS010000703.1, read as the reverse complement.
AAAAGCTCATCCTGAAGAAGCTGCGGGCCCGGGTGGCTGAGCTCAAATCGACGCCGGCCGATAAGAAGCCGTAATCCACGACCGTCGCCGGAGGGCTCCAGGCGCGATCCCGGGACTCAGCATCTCGGGAAATCACCATCACAAAAGGCCTGTTCACCACTGTAAACAAGGAGTCGACCCCACACTGCAGGCGACGGTTTCCACATTCCCGGCACCGTCTGTGCCTCGAATGACGGACCCATTGCCTGGAAGAAATCAGAGGACTGTTCCCGGGGTCCTTCTCGTCCTGCTGCTCCTGTCGTCATTTTCGAAAGCCCACGGGACGGAAGCGGGCAATCGGATTCAACTCGACCCGATCTGCCTTCCCATGGAACTGCGGAATCCGCCGCTGGCGCCGGGGAATCCTGCTCCCAGCACACAGCGGATGGCGCGACTTCTCAAAGATCTTCGCGATCGGGCCAACCCTTCGGCGATGGCTTACATGAGTGACCGGATGGTTGAGAGAATCGGAGCTGATTTGGCGAATTCGACCAATCTGGAGCAAAAACTCCGGCTGCAGTTCATCCTGGGAATCCAGCAAACGCAGGCCGGTCGTCCCGACAACGCCCTGAATTCCTTTGCGGATTATGAGCAAAAGGCATTGGAGAATGGGCTGCGCTTCGACACCCAATCCAGGACGGAGCTTCGAATGCGGCGGGCCGTTGCCTATATGCGCCTGGGAGAACAGGAAAACTGTCTCGCACAACACAACGCCGACTCGTGCCTCTTTCCCCTTCGACCCTCTGCGTTTCATTTGTTGCCCCGGGGGTCCCGCGGCGCTCTGGCCCTGTTCAACGAACAACTAAAAGAATACCCCGGGGATCTTTCCACCCGCTGGCTGCTGAACATCGCCCACATGACTCTCGGGGAATACCCGGACCAGGTTCCGGCCCGATTCCTGATTCCGCCCGACGCCTTTGCCTCCGAGTACAATCTCCCCCGCTTTCCCGACGTCAGTGAGGGATTGGGTCTTGATGTGGACGACCTCGCCGGAGGCGTGATTATCGACGATTTTGATAATGATGGCCTCTACGACGTGGTCATTTCCGCCTGGGACATGAACGGGCAGCTCCGCTACTTCCATAACAACGGGGATGGAACCTTCACCCAGAAAACCAGCGAAGCCGGCCTGGTGGGGGAAGTGGGGGCGCTCAACATCCAGCAGACCGACTACAACAATGATGGGCTTCTCGACATCTGGATGCTGCGGGGCGGTTGGTTGTCCAAGGCAGGCCGGATGCCCAAATCCCTCCTGCGGAACAATGGCGACGGAACCTTTACCGATGTGACCGAGGAGGCGGGACTCATGAGCCTGCATCCCACGCAAACCTCCCGATGGTTTGACTACGACGGCGACGGCTGGCTGGACCTCTTCATCGGCCATGAATCCACGGACCCCGACGATCCGGACTGGTGTCAGCTCTACCATAACAATCGCAACGGCACCTTTACCGAATGTGCCCGGGCCTGTGGCATTCAGGTGGCCGGGTTCGTCAAGGGTGTGGCCTGCGCCGATTATGACAATGACGGACGCCCGGACCTGTACCTGTCCATTCGAAGCGGCCCCCACATCCTGCTCCACAACGACGGCCCTGATGCCTCCGGTCAATGGCACTTCAGCGATGCGCTTCCCAAGTCCGGTCTGTTCGGTGGCAAATTCCCCAGCTTTGGAACGTTCTTCTTCGATTACGACAACGACGGCTG
>CAIPFS010000702.1 GCA_903864375.1 uncultured Verrucomicrobiota bacterium | reverse complement strand
GTCTAGTCAACATTTATGCAAAAATGGAGGCAGACTCCATATTTGCAAGTTTTCGTTATATTGCTTATATTAATTATGCCACCTGACTCCGGTTTTCCCTGACTTTCCGGTCTGTTTCGGATTCAATCGTTGAATGGAACTTCGCAATAATTGGGTTGTCATCACCGGTGCCTCCTCCGGGTTTGGAGCCGCCGCCGCCAAAGCCTTTGCCGCTCGCGGCTGTCACCTCCTCCTCGGGGCACGCCGGGTGGACCGGCTTGAAGAGGTTGCCGCCGAAGCGATCGGTGCCGGTGCCGCTTCCGCCCGGTTCCACGCCCTGGATGTGGCTTCCACACCGAGTGTCGAAGCCTTCGCCGCGTGGGCTCGCGGGGTGTCGTCCACCGTCGACGTGTTGATCAACAATGCCGGCGGCGCCCACGGACTCGACCCTGTGGCGACGGGAAAGGACGCCGACTGGGAAGCCATGGTGCAAAGCAATTTTCTCGGGCTGCTCCGGGTCACCCGGGCGCTCCTCCCCCTCATCCCACGGGAGGCGGGAGCCTACATCCTCAACCTCGGTTCCGTCGCGGGCCACACCGCCTACGAGGGCGCCGCGGTTTATTGCGGCGTCAAAGCCGCCGAACGTTCCATCACCCAATCCCTGCGCCTGGAGCTGGTTGGGACCGGCATCCGGGTGGGTTCCCTGGATCCCGGCCTGGCTGAAACCGAATTCGCCCTGGTTCGCTTCAAGGGCGACACCGCCCGTGCGTCCAATGTCTATGCAGGCATGACGCCGCTGACCGCGGAGGATATTGCCGACACCATGGTGTGGATGGTCTCCCGGCCCGTCCACGTCTGCATTGACGAAATCATCATCAAACCCACCGACCAGGCTGCAATTCACAAGGTTCATCGCCGGACCGCCTGATTTCCCCCCCCCGGTATCGAAGCCCCCTTCGTTCCCGTCGGCCGACCGGTCCTTTCCCACATTGCCCCCTCCTGATTTTCCCTTTAGCGTCGGCGCGTGAACTTCCAGCGTCGAACCTTGATGGCGGCGGGAGTGTCGCTACTGGTGGCCTGGGGCCTGGCCTTCGGTGGGTTCGAGCTGGTGCACCGCCTCCGGGTAACCCCGGAAAAAGTACGCGCGTTTTTGCGGGATACCGATTTGGCGCATTTGACGGGCCCGGCCCGTGCAAAGGCGCTCCAGCGGTTGGCGGCGATGTTGAACGCACTGACCCTCGAGCAACGCCAGCAGGCCCGGTTTCAGGGCGAAATCAATCGATGGCTCGGCACGATGACGGAAGAGGAGAAGGGCCGTTTCATTGAATCCACGTTGCCGACCGGATTTCGGCAGATGATCACTGCCTTTGAGCAGATGCCCGAAGCCAGGCGTCGGGAAGCGATTGCCAACTCGCTGAAGAATATCCGTGAATCGAGGGAGCGTTGGACGACCAATCAGCCACCCGATCAGGCCTCTTTGGAGACCAACCGGCCTCCAGACTGGTCGCCTGAATTGCAGGAGAAGGCGGTCAAGGCTGGCCTGCAAACCTTCTACGACACCAGTTCGCCCCAGATGAAGGCGGAATTGGCTCCTGTTCTCGAAGCGTTGCAGGAGTCCATGAACAGCGGACGTCTTTTCCGGCAACCGCGGTTTCCCAGAGACCCGGGACCATGAAGCAACGACGGGCCTTTACTCTGATCGAGTTGTTGGTGGTCCTGGTCATCATTGGATTACTCGCAGCCCTCCTGCTCCCCGGCATCTCCGGTGCCACCGAGCGGGCCCGCTCCACCGCCTGTTTGTCGAACCTCCGGCAGGTGGGGATTGCTCTGAGACTGTACCTGGACGAAAGCCAGGAGCGCTTTCCCATCATGCAAAACGGCGCCCGGAATCTCCTGCCGCTTCCGGGAACGGGTATTCAGGAGGTTTTGGGCGGCAGGTTGGGCAACGCCCGGGTCCTGAAATGCCCCAGTGACCGGGAAAAATGGTTTGAGGAAACCGGCTCGAGTTATTTCTGGAACTTCCTCCTCAATGGACAACCAGCCGCCGCGCTCAAGGTCATGGGACTTTCCGTGAAGGAGAATGGAATTGCCGTTTTCAGTGACCAGGCCGGATTCCATGCCGCACGCGGGGCCGATAAGGGGAAAAACCACCTGTACGCCGACGGGGCCGTCAAGACCACCTTCACCGTCGAGATCGACCCCTCCCGCCCATGATCGAGCTGCGTCAGCTTCATAAGGAGTTTCGGGGGCGGACCGCCGTGGAGTCCCTGGACCTGACGGTTCCTCCGGGGTGCATCTTTGGATTGTTGGGACACAATGGTGCCGGAAAGAGCACCACCATCGGGATGCTGCTGGGTCAGGTGTGGCCCACCTCCGGGACGGCCGCGATTGGCGGGTACGACGTCCTGCGGGATCGCTCCCGCGCGTTATCGCGGGTCGGTGCCATTTTTGAGGCCCCGGTCTTTTATGATTACCTCAGTGGGTGGCGGAACCTGGAGATATTGACCAACTACACCGCCGCGGTGTCCCGGGAGCGAATGACCGAGGTTCTGGCATGGGTCGGCCTGGAGGGTCGCGCCCGTTCCGCCGTACGGACTTATTCCCATGGGATGAAAGCCCGGCTGGCCCTGGCCCAGGCGCTCCTTCCCCATCCGGAACTCCTCATTCTTGATGAACCCGCCAATGGCCTCGACCCCGAGGGCATTCATGAACTCCGACAGACCATCCGCCGCCTCCACGCCGAGCTCCGGTTGACCATTCTCCTCTCCTCGCATCAACTGGCCGAGGTTCAACAGATTTGCTCCCATGTCGCCATCCTCGATCGGGGTCGCAAGATGTTCGACGGACCAATGAGCTCCGCTCTCGCCGCCCCGGAATGGGTGCGGTTGGTGACGGATGATTTCCCCCGTGCC
>CAIPFS010000701.1 GCA_903864375.1 uncultured Verrucomicrobiota bacterium | reverse complement strand
GCAATCTCGGCGCACAACCGGTTGACCTCATCATAGTGTCCCCGAATGCCGACGACATTGGCACCGTAGACCAGAGAGTTGACCACCTTGCCGTTTTCCAGATCGTGGGGAATGAAGACGAATGCCTCCAGTCCGGCGGCGGCGGCGTTGGCGGCCACGGAGTTGGCCAGGTTGCCGGTCGAGGCGCAGGCCACCGTCTTGAACCCCAACTCCACCGATCGGCTCAATGCCACGGAGACAACGCGGTCCTTGAAGGAGAGGGTGGGGTAGTTGACGGCATCATTCTTGACCCAGAGCTCCCGGATGCCCAGGCGCCTGGCCAGTCGGTCAGCCTTGACCAATGGGGTGTATCCGACCTGTTTTCCAACCGTTGGCTCCTCGGCAACCGGCAGGAGTTCCCGATAGCGCCACATGGTTTGCGGGCGCGATTCGATGCATTTCCGGTCGAGGACTGCCCGGACGCGCTCATAATCGTACGCGACTTCGAGAGGCCCAAAATCAAACTCGCACACGTGTGTGGCGCTCAACGGGTATTCCCGTCCGCACTCGCGGCACTTCAGCGCCTTCATGTAACCGTGGCTATTGCTCATTTTTCGTCTGTCCTGTCGTTGGCGGGCCGGATGCCCGTGTGCGCTTACTCGTTGCCATTTCGCAGGCCATGGGTATGAAAAAACCCACTCCCTACGCAAATGAGGAAGCGGGCGTAAACGCGAACCGGCTTTCCTCATCGTTGGATTCACCGAAATCGGTAAGTCCGCTGGATTTGGCACCTGGTCACGCGACAGCCTGTCGCGCCGGTTGCCGTAGCATCATAGGGCCAGTCCCTCCGCTACTCGTGATGAGTGTCCCGTTCAACCGGGACTTTTTTATAAGTGGGGAAATGGGGGGCGATTGTCAAAGTCTTTCTTGTTCAGACTTTGGTCGCCCATCCGGCGCTGCTCAAGGCCTTGTATCCTCCCGCCAGGGACCAGATGTTGCGGTATCCCATTCTCTGGGCCGCATCCGCAGCAAGCGCACTCCGAAATCCACCGCCGCAATAGAGAATCAGTTCCTGGTCAAGGTCGGGATGACGGCTTTCCAGATCGCGTTCAAAAATGCCCTTTCCCAGCCAGACGGCCTCGGACGCATGCCCTGCGGCCCATTCACTCTCCTCGCGCACGTCGATGAGCACGGCATGGGGGTTGGCTGCCAATCGCGCCTTCGCTTCCGCCACGGAAACTTCGCGGACAGTTGATTTGGCCGCATCGACCAGCTTGAGAAAACCGGGGTTGTGTTGCATGCGATGGAAGTTAACGGGTCCCGCAACGGGCTCAATGGGGAGAGATTCAACTATTTCTGCCCGTCGATCGGGTGCCCTTTCAGGACTCGTACGGCCTGGAGCAACGTGGTGAGGGCGAGGCTGAAGCCCATGACACCGGTGCCTAAAAACAGCCCCCAAATCATCCCGACCGCAGCGGCGTAGCGTGGCAAAACGGATGAATCCGGAGGTGAAAAGAGTCCGCGAACAAAGTCCGGGGAAATGAATGCAACAATCGCCGCAAACAATCCCCCCAGAACGGAAGAGCCCAGGGCGGCGAAAACTACATAGAAGAAATGACGGACGAAGGTCATCTGGTACCGGTTCCTTTCCCGATAACGAATACTACCGCCTCTCAGGGCAGGCAACCTCCTTCATGACCTCCCATTCGCGGGAATGGTCCACAGAAACGCTCCGGTTCGGACACGACCATCGATCCGAACCTGGATCCAGATGCGGTACTCCCCTGGTTCCGGGAAGACATAGGGGAAGGTGACCTCACCGCCCCGGCTGAGGGACTCAGCCACCGAAACCGGGACCGCGGAAAGGTCGCCACAATTGACGTCCGCCGCCTTTCCCCCGGCCTCGCCCCCAGCGGAAACCGCCAATCGGTGGGCCATGGCCATGGACAATGTTCCCGCGGGATGAACGTGGGCAAACACCGCTCCGTCGGTTCGCTCCACCACCGCATGCCCAAGCATCCGAAGGAACGGTTGCAAGGGGACAGGCTGGTCCTGGGAATTTCTGACGAGCGCCCGCAATTCCACCGGCACTCCAGGACGCACCGGGGTGGCGAGCAGTTCAAGGGTCAGTCCATCACCGAGGTCGACCTTTGGCTTCAGGGGCGTTCCCAGATCTACTGAATCATCCGCATCGGAAGGTGACCAGGAACCTGCGCTCGCGTCAGACACGTCAATTCGATTGGTCACCGTTTCGGTCAAGCCGCTTTCATGGGCCAGATCGGCATAAACCCGGTAGGTTCCCGGGGACAACGGGGGGAAGCTGGCCTGATACCCTTCGCCAGCCACCGGTTGGGGGTGAAGATGAGCAAATCCAACCGATTTCCCGGTCGAAGGGTTTTCCCCAATCAGAAACAGGTGGACCAGCTTTCCATGGTCGGGGATCAAGCGAGCCCAATCCTCACGACTGCGG
>CAIPFS010000700.1 GCA_903864375.1 uncultured Verrucomicrobiota bacterium | reverse complement strand
TCCTCCCCCCGGACGCTCGACGTGGCAGGCAATCCCAGCCGTTATGCAGCCGGTCGTGAAATTGGAGACGAATACCGTTATATTCTCGAGCGACGCTATGCCGCGAAATTTCCGGGCAATTTACTCGATCGCCCCAGCCTTCTCCTGAATCCGTGGGAACGGCGGGAGACGGAAACGGCGACGTTGATATCGAAGAGTGGATCCGCAATGGCGTCTGCCACCAATTCCATGGTGGCGAGTGACATGGCTCGGAGCATGGCTCGCTACGGCTCTCCATCCGAGGTCCAGGAACACAGCCCGGACGGAAACCTCGACTTTCTGGCAACGTCGGCCCCGCTGCTTGTAAATCTGATCCCGGATACCGAGGGACGCATTCGAATTTCGCGCAACGCGCTGGGCGACCGCCAGCAGGTGTTGGTTTATGCCGAGGACCTCGACTCCGCAGCATGGAAGTCGATCGACTTTCCCGCTTCCCCGACTCCATTCAGGGATCTGAGGGTGGCAAAATCCCTGGATCCCCAAAAGTCGTTCAGCCAGCACCGGGAGGTCGCCCTCCTGGACACCGGCGCCACCCGTCGCGTCGAGGATATTTCCAACGGAGCCGTTGAAATTTACGATTCACTGAAGGCGGCCTTCGCGTTGCTCAGTTCCATCAGTCACCAGACCAACCTTTCCCAATTTACCTGGATTCTTGACTGGCCCGGTCTGAAGGAGGCAGAGAAACGCTCGAAATACAGTCAGTTTGCCTGCCACGAACTGAATTTCTTCCTCAGCCGTAAAGACCCCGACTTCTTTCGGAGAGTGATTCAACCGTACCTGCGCAACAAAAGGGAACGGACCTTCCTGGACGAATACCTGCTGGAACTCCCGCTCCAGTCCTACCTCGAACCGACGCGGTTCCGACGACTCAATGCCGCCGAGCAAGCCCTGCTGGGTCAGCGTTTGCCGGAGGAAAAAAAGACGGTGCAACGTCGGCTTCATGAACTTTGGGAGCTCCTCCCCGTCCTTCCCGAAGAGGAGGCACGCCAATTCGAAGCCGGATTGAGGGGCCGCACTCTGGAGGCCGGTTCCACCAATGAATTCGACCTGGACAGTCCCTCGAAGGTGAAGATGCCTGCATCCATCACCCCCCTCCCGACGGGCATTCCGCCGGCAGCTCCGGGAGGCCTTCCCATCCTCGGTCGACTGGTGGAAAACGGATTGGTCCTGGAGGAACGCACGGCCACTCGGGACGGTGACAACTCCAAGGAGGGTGGCATCCGTGCCGCTCGCAGAAAATCTGTCACCCTCAACTATTTTGGACAGGAGCAGGCATTGGCACTGCGCCAGTTGGCCGGTGAACAACCGTATTACCGGGGAGTGGATGCCACCAAGGAATGGGCGGAAAACAATTACTACCAGGTGCCTTTGAAAGACCAGGGACCTGGATTGATCCCGGTGGACGGTTTCTGGGTCGACCTGGCCGATTGGGACGGCAAGACCCCGTTTCTGTCGGCCCGTATCACCGAGGCCACCCACAGTCTTGCCGAAATCCTGCTGGCGCTGGGAGTCCTCGACCTTCCATTCACCCCGGCGAAACAGACCCTTCACATCGAGGGCAATTCCCTGACCTTGACGGCAGCCAGCCCATTGATTGCCTTCGTTCAGGAGCTTCGCGCCTCCCCATCCACCAACACTCAGGTAATCCCGACGATTCTGGTCAGCGAAAGCTTTTTCGAAAACGGAGCTCGTTATCGGGAGATTGGAAATGAACGTTTTGACAAGTATGTGACCGGGGAATTCCTCAGCGGTGTGGTGTATGGGGCCCATGTGGTCCTGAGCAATCCTGGTTCGGCACCGGCCAAACTGGATATTCTCACCCAGATTCCAACCGGTGCCCTGCCCGCGGGCGGTGGCAGGGCCACCCAGAGTCGGTACCTCCGACTGGAGCCCTACGCCACGGAACAACTGGAGTATCACTTCTATTTCCCGGGCCCGGGAGCCAGCGATGGCGCATTCCCTCATTATCCCGTGACCTTGACCACCACCGGAAAAACAGTCGGTGCGGCAGCGGCGACCCTGTTCCAAGTGGTTCGGAAATTGTCCCGTCCCGACACCGAATCCTGGGATTACATTTCGCAGAGCGGTACCGACGCTGAGGTTCTGGCTTTCCTGGAACAACAGAACCTGGAGCGAATCGATTTGGAAAAGATCGCCTGGCGGGCACGAGCCAACCCCGAATTCTTCCGAAAACTGACCGGCTTCCTCGCCCGCAATCACCTTTGGAGCGCCGAGATTCTTCCCTACGGACTCCTGCACAATGACGTCCCCGCCCTGCGGTCCTGGCTCCGGGGTGTTCCCGCCTTCCTTTCCAGCTGCGGACCATCCCTCAACAGCCCACTGCTCGAGTTCGATTCCTTTGAACAGCATCAGTTCGAACACCTGGAGTTCTCGCCCATCATCCATCAGCGCATCCACCGCCTCGGTGCGGAACATCGAATTGCCAATTTGGGACTCCTTCAGCAGTACCGTGGCTTTCTGGAGAACCTGTCTTTCAAGGCGGCTCTCTCACCGGCGGACTCCCTTGAAGCCGTTTATTTCCTGGTGGTCCAGGACCGCATCGAGGAAGCCATCGCCCGATTCCATCGCCTTCAGCCGGAAAAAATGTCCACGCGGCTGCAATACGACTACCTGCGGTGCTACGTCGATTTCTTTGAAGAACATCTGGCCGACGCCCGGGGTCTGGCCTCCCAATATGCCGATTATCCGGTGGACCGCTGGCGGAACCGGTTTGCCGAGGTCACCGCACAACTGGATGAGATTGAAGGGAAAAAGGGCGTCCATCCCGGAGGTCCACCGGACCGGGATCGCCAGCAGGCGGAATTGGCGTCCGCCTCTCCGGTGTTCACGTTTCAGCTCGAGGACCGGAAGTTGAAATTGAATTGGAAGAATCTACGCGAAGTGACCATCCACTATTACTTGATGGATCCGGAACTGCTCTTCAGCAGCAGCCCCTTCGTGGGCGGAGATCCCGGACGCTTCAGCATCATCCGGCCCACGCTCACCCAGCGCCAGGCCCTGCCGGAACAGCAGGATGCCCTCGATATTCCGCTGCCCGGCCAGTTCACCCAGGCCAACGTTCTCATCGAAGTCCTTGGGGCGGGCCAACGTCAGGTTCAGGCGTTCCACGCCAACATCTTCAAACTCAATGTCGCTGAAACCTTCGGTCAGCTGGAGGTCCGCGATCAGGCCACGGACAAGCCGATTTCCAAGGCTTACGTCAAGTCTTATGCCCGACTGAAAAACGGCGAGCTTCGATTCTTGAAGGATGGCTACACCGATCTTCGCGGGAAGTTTGACTATGCCAGCATCAGTGCCGGCAGCACGTCCCGTCCGCCGGTTGCAACCGGAGGCAGCAGCGGACTCGATATCCAGACCCTGAGCGCCCGCGAACTGGGGAGCATTGACCGTATTTCCATTCTCGTCCTGAGTGACACGCACGGAGCGTCGGTCCGCGAAGTTCAACCGCCCAAATCGTAGCGGCTCACTCCGCTCGAACATCGGCGAGGTAGCGAAGTTCGAGCGGACCATTAAACAACCGCGACCGGATTGCTCAGGGTACCTACTCCGGAGATGTCGATGTGAACGGCATCGCCTGATGCGAGTGTGAATTCATTGGGCGGAACCACACCCGTGCCCGTCAACAACACCACGCCTCGGGGAAATTCCTGGCTGCGACCCAGCCACGCCGCCAATTCATTGAATGTCCGTTTGATTTGACCCACTGAAGTTTCGCCCTGAAAGACTGTTGCCCCGCTGCGAACGATGGAAATCCCGATGGTCCAGGTCCGGGCCTCCGCCTCACTCGCTCCCACCCGGATGAATGGCCCGAGCGCACACGAGGCCCGATACACCTTGGCCTGGGGTAGATAGAGGAGATTCTCGCCCTCAATGTCCCGGG
>CAIPFS010000699.1 GCA_903864375.1 uncultured Verrucomicrobiota bacterium | reverse complement strand
GTCAGACAACGCTCGCCGCGATGGTCGAGCTTTCGCTCCAACAACAGCTCTCTCACGAGGAGCAATTCCCCGTGGAAGATGAGCCCGCCTATGGAAAAGGACCGTACGGCATGCTGAGCATCAAAAAGCGTGGGGCCATCGTCACTGACGAGGTTATCCAACGGCTCATCGAAGAAGTGGGGGTCTGAGCGGTCATGTTTCTGTTGGACGTCAATGTCTTGATTGCACTTGCCGACAAAGACCATCCCCAGCATCGGGCGGCTTTCACCTCCTTTCACGAGGAGTCGGTCATTCTCCGCCTTCAGTAGAGAATCTAAACGCAACAATCACTGCGGATCAGGACTTCTCGGGGGCTGCCAAAAGCGCACTCAGTTCTCGGAACTGGGTCGTTATCCGTGCTCGCGCTGTGGATACCCTTATTCACGAGTGGTTTTGATTACCTTGAACTTTTACTGCCTCCCAAATTGCGTGCCAACGGCGCTTCTCGCCGACTGCCAACCAAAGCCAAAGGAAATTGTCGATTTGAGGCAGGAAGAATCGAATGGACGGGCGAGAACGAAGGGGGGACAAAAGTAGGGACCACGTTTTCCGTCCCAATAGGCTTCCCCGTCGCGCATCCGCCTGTTCTTGGGTGGCGTAGACAAGCAAAACCACTTTAAAAGCACGCCTTGGGTTGACCAGCGCGGTCGGATTCACCACCCGCTTAGGGTTGTCGGAGGCGGAAATATCGGGTTCCAACGGCTGCTGATTCGCTGTAGTGCCACTGATGGCCGTCGGAGACGATTCCACTCTGGATCTGCGTCCATTCTTCCGTTGGAGCCAACGAGGCCGCCGTTTCGAGATCAAAGCCAGTTGGCGTTTGCGGCCAGCTCAATTGAAGTTGACCCGCAGGAAAACTCGCAACGAGAACCGGTATGGGTGTGCCCACGCGCAGGGTGTGATTGTCCGTGTCCACCACGTAAAGCAGGCCTTCCGGTGTCGCCAGCACCCTCCGGGGGCCCGAAAAGCGGGCCTCCACATCCATGCCATCGGACGAACCGCTTTGCAGGTAAAGTCCACCCACCGTCGTCACCAGACCCTGGGTGTCGATCTTCCGGATGGTGGGTCCGAATTCATCGGCAATGAACAAATTGCCCTCCGCATCGAAGGAAACGGAGTTGGGATGCTGAAAGAGTGCGGAATCGGACGGACCGTCCGCCGCGGAATAGACACCGGGTCTGCCGGCCGCGATGGTCAGAACGCCGTCCGGAGACAGTTTTCGGATGGTGGCTCCACCGGCTTCCGCAATAATGAGGTTTCCTGAAGTGTCAAAGGTGGCATCGACCGGCGCACTGAGATTCCGCACGAGAATCTTCGAGCTGCCGTTGGTCTGGTATCGGACCACGGCGTACCCGGCACCAATCTGGTCTATCGAGCCGTCCGGCCCGAGGGTGATGCCCCAACCTCCTCCATAGATGGAGGTCAGGAGTCCATCGGGGAAAAGGCGATGGGTTTTGGTGGTGTTCTGTCCGTCTGGAACCAGAAGGCTGCCGTCGGGTTCCATGACCACGTTGAGAGGAAATTGAAAGCCGGTGGCCATGGTCGAGACATCCCCGGACGGTGTCACCACACGGATGCTTCCCCCTCCGGAATCCGCAATGACCAAATTGCCCTTGGGGTCCCGGGTGATGCCCGAGGGATACCAGAATCGCGCTGACGCACCGTGGCCATCCGCGACACCGAATTGACCGGGTGAGCCCGCCAGGGTGGACCATCGATAACGAACCGGGGACGGCACCACACGCACCCACACCGCGGGCAGGTTCGTTGATCCCAGGGAATTGGAAATGCTCACGGTGTAATGGCCATTCATGCCGGGCGTGGCAGCAGCCCTGGCCCATACGGAATTGGTTTCTCCCAACACGGGATTTCCCTCCCAGAACCATTGATAAAGAATCGGGGCACTGCCCTTGACCACCGCCTGCAATTTCAAGGGATATCCTTCTGTCACCCACAGGTTTGACGACCCGGACAACAGGACGGGTGCCGAAGGACTGACGGTCACTGCCATCGGTGTCGACGTCGCAGAGCCGTTTCGGTTGGTCACGGTCACGGAATAGAGTCCGGCGTCGCCGGCCTGAATATTGGTGAGCACCAGGTTGGTCTCGGTGAATTGGGGGAGGTCCTTCCCATCCTTCGACCAGAAAGTCCGGAACGGAAGGGCCCCTGTGGGGGTGACCGATAATCCCAGAGTATCACCGGCGGATAGGTTCGTGGCGGTCACAGTGGCCGTGATGGACGGTGCCTCCGTCGGCGAGGTGTCCTGGATAAACGTGAGGGCGATGGCCAATTTACCTGGGGGGGGATAAATGGGATCGGGG
>CAIPFS010000698.1 GCA_903864375.1 uncultured Verrucomicrobiota bacterium | reverse complement strand
CCCAGGCATCCGGCAACCCGTCGCCATCTCCATCAGAGGTGGCAAAGTCGGGGACGGGGGACACGAAATCCTGGGGTTGCCCGTCAAAGGCTCCGGCAACCAAATCGTCCGCGCCCGAGACAAAGGCAATCCACTTTCCATTCCCACTGATCACCGGATCATACGAACCCGAACCCGCAGACCCATTGTCACCCGCACGATGCGAAATCAATGCGGTCACACCGGTTTGCAAATCCCGCACGAATATGTCGGATGCGCCGTTTTGGTCGCCCGGCAGGAGATTGGTCGCGAACGAGCGGAAAACCACATAGCGCCCGTCGGCACTCAGAGACGGAGAGTCCGAATTCCCGTTGGACATGCCCAAACCGCTCGGACGGCTCACGACGGAGATGGTGCCGGACGGAACATCGCAGACAAAAATGTCCGTAACTGGATTGGGATTCGGGGGGCTGACGAATTCGGGATCATCGGAGACCCAGACGACCTTGCTGCCATCGGCTGAGACCGACACCTGGGAGATTCCTTTGAATTGGGACGTCGATGACGAGACCTGTGCCAGCGGGCGGACGGTGCCTGCAACGTTGTCCCGCCAATAAATGGTTTTGGCCGGAATATTAACGGCGCCGTTCCGGTCTGTCAGAACGGCACCCCGCGCGTCGCTGGTGAATCCAACGACCGAGGCATAGGGAATGAAAGCATTGGTGATGAACTGATTTTGGATCGAGTAGAGGTAAGACATGGGGGGCAGTCCCCAGAACGCGACCAAATCTCCGTTGGCACTCAAAACTGGATTGGAGGCCCGACCGGAAAATGGCGATAGCTCTCCGCTGTCGATTGGACTCAAGACCCGCGAATTTGTCCCAACCAGGTCCCTGAGAAACACATTGTTCGTGATCAAGACAAGACCCGGCGCGATGTCGGGTGTCCGGCTTTCGAAGGCGACATAGCGCCCGTCGGCACTGATCACCGGGTTTTGTGAACCGCCAACTCCGGAAGGTGCCTGATTCGTCCCGAGGATGTTGCTTACCAGGACCGTTGTCTCCGAGCGCAGGTCTCGGACATAAATATCCGGAGTCGCATTGGAGTCGATTCCGGCGTCCACCAGATTGGTCGCCAGGCTGACAAACGCCACCGACCCTCCATCTCCCGAGATCCTGGGAGTGGAGGAAGCCCCATTGAGTGAGCTTCCATCGATTCCGAGGCTTACTGGACCATTGGTCCCGAGGAGCAAGTCATGAACGTAAACCTGAGTGCGCCGCTCTCCCGGAAGATCGCTCAGGTTGTCGGAAGCACTCGTCAGGACCAGCAATCGTCCATCATCACTGAAAGCGCCCAAACCAATCCAACTTGGGCCATCCCCGGACAGGGATGTCTGCCCGGGCGCTGCAATGGATTCCACCTCCACACCGTCGGAGCCGATGGGCTGCGACACGACATCCTCAGCCTGATTGAAATCGGACAGACCGGGTAGTGGCGCATCCGACTGGTATTGAACGGTGAGTCCATCCGATCCGAAAGAAACGAACGGCAATTCGAAGGCACTTCGCCCGTACGGTAGCGGTGCCCAGGTTTGGCCCGTGGCCAGCTTTCGGATGTAGAGCTTCAGGTCGCCTCCATTGGTGATTCCCGCAGCCGAAACCGGGGTCTCACTCTGGAATGCCAGCCAGGCGCCATCGGGGCCAAGGATTGGGGCCAGGCTGTTGGTCGGCTCGGACGAAGCGGGAGGAACCGTCAGGAGCAAATCATCGAGAGCGTGGAGTCCAGTGTCGGCATTCCAGATTTTTGTACGGTTCGCCGCTGTCTCGAAGGCGATGGTTCTTCCGTCGGCGCTCATGGACGGTCCGGAAACGTTGTCGGCAACAATGCTGATCACCTCTCCGCTGGAAGCGAGTTGGTTGGTTTGTTGGATCAGGTCGCTCCACCAAACCGCCGCTGGCAGAGAACGCAGTCCCGAGGCGGCGAAGGCCAGGAAGTGTCCATCTGCACTTAAGACAGGATTAAATGTGTGAATCGCAGGAGCAGCCGTGCCCGGGCCGGTTCCTGGAAGGATGACGCGGTTGAGCTTTCCCCCCACGCGCTGCCAATAGTAGAGGTCGGTTGTCGCTGCGTTCAGCGGGGAAACCAGGGTGGTGGCGTCGCTTCGAAAGACCGCCGTGTTTCCATCGGGGCTGAACGCCACCACCGTTGAGCGGCGATCACCCGGCTGTCCCTTGGAATTAGCGCTGACCAGCGTGGTCCTGCCGGCGACTGTATCGCGCAGAAAAACGTCTGTGGCTGAGTTGTTGTCGCCGCTGACGAGGTCGGGTGCGGCACTCTCGAATAGGACGAAGCGGCCATCTCCCGATAACACCGGGCCTGAGGAATCGCCTCCCCCGGCGGTTCCAAACCTGGACTCTGATACCCGTTGAATCGTCCCTGTCTCAAGGTCTCGGAGGTAAACCTGAACGAACCCGTTGGTGCCCGGATCGACGAGGTTGTCTGCCCGGGTCGAAAAGACGATCCAGCGTCCGTCCGGGGTCACATCAAAGTCGATGATGGACGCATGGGCATTGGGATTGATCGCGGTGGTCGCGCCGGTGGACCGGTTTCGGCGATAGAGTTGTACGCCCGCGATGCGTGGCAATCCAGGAACGAGATTTCGGGCGTCACTCAGGAAAAAAACATCGTTTCCGTTGGTGGTCCATTGAGCTGCACCACTGTCGCCTTGAGCTGTGACCCCCGGATGCAGGGCCTGGGTAACCAATTGAACCGCGGGAATCCCACCCGCGGAGGTTTCGATCCCATCACCCGCAAGCCAAAGCAGGATCAAGGCAACCGAAAACCAGGGCGTCATGGAGCCGAGGGTCCGACCACTGTTCACTTCTGGATGGGATCTCATAGGAATCAACTCAGCCGACATCGGCAGAAATTCAGTTTCACCTGGCAACACAACAACGCTTCTCTGGTTTTAAAGGCAGGCCGGAATGGACCCGAATCCGGTCTCACTCCATCCGAGGGGTTCCTGAAAGTCAAGGGAGACACATGGGTCCTGCGGACGGCCTATGGGCTTTGCCTGCGCTGAGTGGGTGCGGTTCAGACGTCCATGGCTTGGCAGGAGGCCCCGCTTATTGCAGATGGTGAATGGTAGAATGAACCGGATGGGTATCCCTTCTTTTCCTGTCTTCTCTGGGCACTCTGTGGTTCATCCTCAGGACACTCAGCGAGAGTAGAACCACTGGGGGCACCAAGGGTGCAGAGAACCCCTTCATTTCAATGGCGTTCGTGGAGTCGCCTCTGTGGGCGGAAAGCTGCTATTGGGAGGGTTCCAACTTGCGATGGTTTCACGAGCTGTTTAGCGTCCGTGGCACTCTGATTTCAAAAAACATCCAAGTCATCCACCCTTCGGACTAGAATGAAATCATTGCCCATATGAAGATCGCTCCTTCCCACCGTTGCTGCTCGAACCATGGCTTTACCCGGGCAGACCTGGCGGCGGCCGTGACAGGGGTCTGCCTTCTGGCCGGGTTGGCACTGACCACGGCAGGCACTCATCGACAGGCGGCACAGACGGAGGGATGCCGTGCGAATCTCCGGCGCCTTTCACAGGCTTTCAACCTGTTCGCGCTGGATCATCGGGATGTTTTCCCGGGGAATCGATTCTCCTCCGGCATCGGCAATTTAACCAATTGGTGCGACCGGGTGTTTCTGGACTTCACGGCCACCCCGCGCAACTGGGACCCGTCCGGGTTGACCAATGGCGTCCTCTGGCCCTACGCCGCCAATGCCGATATCTGGCACTGCCCGGGCGACCCATCGATTGTTTCCGTGCCCAACGTGGGCGAACGGCGGCGCATACGGAGCTATTCCATGAACTCTCACATCGGAAGTCCCGCAGACCCTTTTTCAAGCGGTTATCGGACTTTTTCCAAGATCAGCGAGGTGAGTCTGATGGGAGCGGAAAAGGCGTTCCTGATTTTGGATGAGCATCCCTCGAGTATCAACGATGGAACGTTGTACGTGGATATGTCGGGTTTCCGTAAGCAGCCCAGCTCGCGCCAGTGGCTGGATTACCCCGGGAGCCATCACCTGGGTGCGGCCAATCTCTCCTTTGCCGATGGACACGTGGAAACCTGGAGCTGGCGCGACGCAAGAACCAAGCCCGCCTATAGGCCTGGTACAATATTAAACGTCCCTTCACCCAACAACCCCGACATTTACCGTCTTCAGTCGGCGACAACCATCTCCTACTGAAGTTCTTCGCCGTCCCACGGGCCTCCGATCATTTCCGCTCCTATGCCCGAACCTTCAGGCTTCCAATTAAAAGCGTTTCGCCCGCCCCGGCGACTCAAACAAACACCCTTGAAATAAAGGGGCTCTCTGTGCTCTCTGAGCCCTCTGTGGTT
>CAIPFS010000697.1 GCA_903864375.1 uncultured Verrucomicrobiota bacterium | reverse complement strand
TTAGGAAACCGCTGCTCTATCCATTTGAGCTATGGAGGCAACTGTCTTTCTGTCAAAGGCTTGTGTCGCTTTCTGACGTGGGGCCTGTCTGTGAGTGTCAACCATTTGTGTCACCCAACGGTCCCTCGGGGAGACTTTGACCGTCCGGACTGGTTCGCCGCAAGAATGGAATCTGATAGGCAAGCACCTTTGCGTCGTAGCTATTGCCCCTACACCGTTGGCGGATGTCGACCCGTCCGGAACCACATCTGGCCCGCGGGGATTTGTCCCGGGCTTTCAGCCCTTCCAACTCCACCGATTCCTTACCTGGGCCATTGGCACCAGGCTGGGATGTGTTCGGGCCGTTGGCCCTCCGGTGGCGAAGGGCCTTGCCACTCTCGGAGGCATGATTGGCCTGCGTTCTTTTGATCCGGGCTTTCAGCCCTTCCAACTCCACCGATTCCTTACCTGGGCCGTTGGCACCAGGCTGGGATGTGTTCGGGCCGTTGGCCCTCCGGTGGCGAAGGGCCTTGCCACCCTCGGAGGCTTGATTGGACTGCGTTCTTTTGATCCGGGCTTTCAGCCCTTCCAACTCCACCGATTCCTTACTGGGCCGTTGGCACCAGGCTGGGATGGGTTCGGGCCGCTGGCCCTCCGGTGGCGAAGGGCCTTGCCACTCTCGGAGGCTTGATTGGCCTGCGTTCTTTTGGTCCTGGCCTTCAGCCCTTCCAACTCCACCGATTCCTTACTGGGCCGTTGGCACCAGGCTGGGATGTGTTCGGGCCGTTGGCCCTCGATTCACCTCCTATTTGGCAAGCGTTCCATAACCCCGAATCGGTTCCGATTCGTTCGATGGCGATGATTCCATTCCCGCACGGGCGTCGCGGGTGCAATCGAGGAAGTGACGGACCAGCGGAGAGGTGTTGGTCGCCAGCCAGGCGGCGGCGACCGTCAGCGGGAGCGGGGCAGGGGAAAGGGGGATCAGCTTCAGCCGTGGACCGGCGAAACAGGCGATCGATTCGGGCGTGATGGCCACGCCGGCCCCTGCCTCAATCGAGGCAATCAGGCTGGCCACCGAGTCATGTTCACCAGCGATTCGCAGCTTCCTCCGGACTTTGGAAAAGGTGGTCATCAGGAACCGGTGGTATTCCGGATATCCTGCCGCGCCAAAGGTGAGCAGCGGTTCGGCGGCGACCTCCCGCAGGGTGACTTCCGTCCGTCCGGCAAACGGATGAGAGGGAGGCACCGCAATGCAGACCGGAACTGACAGCACGTCTTCCCATTGAAGCTTGCGCAGGGACGCTGCCTCGCCTCGCACAAAGAACGCCATGTGCAGGGTGCCGTCGCGCAGGCCACCCAGCATTTCTCCGGTCGACAGATCCTGAAGGCGCACCTTCACCCCGGGGTGCCGACGCTGGAACTCCCGAAGGGCCAGCGGCATCAGTCGGACGGTGGGGGACATGGCATAGCCGATCTGGAGTTCCCCGGTTTCACCGGCGGCCGCGAGTCGGGCGGATTGGATTCCAGCCTCGAGTCGGGCCAGAACGGCGGTGGCCTCCGGTTGAAATGCCTTTCCGGCCGCGGTCAAGCGAAGCGATTTGGGTCCGCGTTCGAACAGGGTCAGGCCCAGTTCGTCCTCGAGGTCGCGGATCTGGCGACTCACCGCCGGTTGGGAGACGCGCAGTTTCAGCGCCGCCCGGGAGATGTTTTCCAGCTCAGCTGCGGCCAGAAAATAGCGCAGATGACGCAGTTCCATGACCCCAAGTATGCGTGAAGGTTATGCTGAGGCAAGAAACTCGGTCTTTCCCAACCGCCGGGGTCGCGACGAAGCTCAGCCCATGATGACGATTCGAAAAGCCGGTGAACGTGGGCATGCCCGCCATGGGTGGCTGGAGAGCCATCACACCTTCAGTTTCGCCGATTATTTTGACCCCGCCTGGATGGGCTTCCGAAGCCTCCGGGTGATCAACGATGATCGCGTTCAGGCGGGCATGGGGTTTGGAACACATCCCCATCGGGACATGGAGATCATCACCTATATCCTGAGCGGGTCCCTGGAACACAAGGACTCCATGGGTAATGGGCGGACCATCAAGACCGGGGAGCTGCAGTACATGTCCGCTGGAACTGGTGTCCGCCACAGTGAATTCAATCCGTCGCCGTCGGAGGAGGTTCATTTCCTGCAAATCTGGATTCAACCCGATACGACCGGGGTTAAGCCCGGTTATGCCGAGAAGTCACTGGCATCGGCTGCGTCGGGCCAATGGCACCTGATGACGAGCAAGACGGGGCGGGAGGATTCCATCGCCATCCATCAGGATGCGGACCTGTGGCTGGCCCGGTTGTTGCCGGGGCAGACGGTGAACCATCAACTGGCCGCCGACCGGCAAGCCTGGCTGCATGTGGCGGAGGGAGCGGTCACGGTCAACGGCACTCCGTTGGTCAGCGGGGATGCGGCGGCATGGACAGGCGGTGAACGTCTGGAGGTCCAGGCCAGCCAGAACTCGCAAATTCTTTTGTTTGATCTGAAATAACCTGAAATCGAATCCAAAACATCCCAACGTATGAGCACGATCTCCATCATCTACTTCACCGGCAGCGGACACACCGCGAAACTGGCGGAAGCCGTCACCCAGGGGGCCGCATCGGTCGCCGGGGTCCAGACCCATCTCATCGCCATCTCAGGCGATGATATCGTCAAAGGCCGGTATGAAAACGCGGCGGTTTTGGCGCAATTGGATGCCAGCGACGCCATCATCTTCGGCAGTCCCACGTACATGGGGGGACCAGCGGCACAGTTCAAGGCGTTTGCCGACGCCACCGGCGGACGCTGGTACACCAGTGCCTGGCGCGATAAGTTGGCAGCTGGATTTACGGTGTCGTCGGGTCCGAGTGGCGACAAGCTGAGCACGCTCCACTACTTCTTCACGCTGGCGATGCAGCATGGGATGATCTGGGTCGGTTTTCCGGAAAACCCTATGAATGACAAGGGGATCAACCGTCTGAGCAGCTACAGTGGCGTGATGGCCCAGGCGGGACAGGAACCGGTGGATGTTGCTCCCAACGCCGCTGATAAACTGACCGGCGAATTGCTGGGACAGCGGGTGGCCAAATTGACCCAGAAACTGAAGGGTTAACTGGAGGGAGGTGGGTTCCGGCAGGCGCCGGGCGTGAGCTGGAACCTTTTCCCAGGGAGATCGGCGGGTCTTTGGCCTCAGTAGGTAGCGCAGGTATTCCTACCTGCCGTTTCGCAGGTTTCCAAACCTGCCGGGTTGTCGGCAGATCGGAATGTTTTGGGACGGGGCACGCCTCAGCCTATAGGAATGTCGGCG
>CAIPFS010000696.1 GCA_903864375.1 uncultured Verrucomicrobiota bacterium | reverse complement strand
TGCTTCCCGGTGCATCGCTTGCCGGGTTTTGCCGCAGTGCCCGACAGATTGGCGGCGATTACTACGATGCCCTCGTCACGGATAACGGCAATCTGCTGTTGGTGATGAGCGACGTGATGGGCAAAGGGCTTCCGGCGGCACTGTTTGCCCTCATGTTCCGGAGCCTGGTGCGATCCCGACGCGACCTCGCCCCTCACCCGGGGCGATTCCTGGCGTGGCTGAACCAGAATCTGTTCAGTGAGTTGGACGCGGCCGAAATGTTCATCACCGCCCAACTGGCCTACATTGACGTGGAACGGGGTGAAATCCGGGTTTCCGGTGCCGGTCATCCCCCGATGCTCCTGGCGGACGCCCATGGGGAGGTGTGCGAGGTACGGGCCGGCGGCCCCCCTCTCGGTATTGTGGAGGACTCCGAGCCCTCCGAAGAGACGCGTTCCTACCGTGGGGGCCGTGCCCTGTTGTTCACCGACGGACTCATTGAGGCCCGCAACCGGGACGGCGACCTTCTGGGCCTCGAGCCCATCAAGGCCCTGCTGCGCAACGCCGTCGTGAGTGCCGAGCCCATCGATGTGACCCGTCGTAAAATCGTGGAGCTGCTGGGTGAATTCGAAAACTCCGGAGAACCGGCCGATGATACCGCCCTGCTGGTTCTTGCCGGGAACCTGCTTTATTAACATGAGCCGCAAAGTTCTCATCGTGGATGACGAGCCGCACATGTTGCGACTCACCGAACTGAGCCTGAAGAAGGATGGGTATCAAATCCTGACGGCCCGGAGTGGTCGTGAGGCCATTGAGCTGGCCAGCCGGGAACTCCCGGCCCTGATCGTCATGGATGTCACCATGCCGGAAATGGACGGAATCACCGCCCTCCGGCATCTGAAGGCGACTCCCTCGACCTCCGCCATCCCCATCATCATGCTGACCACCCGCGGTCAGACCATCACCCGCACGGAAGCCCAGGGCTCCGGGGCGGCGCTCTACCTGACCAAGCCGTTCAGTCCCAGTTCCCTGGCGGCCGAAGCCCGTCGCCTGATCTCCACCCTGGCAACACCTCCTTCCACGCCATGAATTCCGAACAGCCCGGGAGCGCACCCCGGAAGCCCGTGCTGGCGCTCTTCGTCATGATTGACGCCATGGGATGGGAAATCCTCCGGAATGATCCCTTTGGAAACGGATTCGTCCCCCTCCGGCGACGATTGGACAGCGTCTTTGGCTACAGCTCGACCTGTGTGCCGTCGATTCTATCCGGGCGATGGCCGGTTCAGCATCGCAACTGGTGTTATTTTGTCCATGACCCGAAAAACTCGCCGTTCCGCTCCCTCCGGTGGCTCCGCTGGCTTCCCCGGGCTCTGACGGGGCGACGCATCGTCCGCCGGGTGCTCACACGGATCTTCAAGGCGCGTCTTCAGTTTCAGGGTTATTTTGATCTTTATAACATTCCGTTCCAGCACATCCATCGGTACGACTTCACTGAGAAAAAGAGCCCGCTGCGACCCGGGGGAATGAACCGGGGTGAGAATATCTTTGATTTCCTGGTGGCACAGCAGATTCCGTACTTTGTCAGTGATCCAGCCCAGTCCGAGGAGGCCAATCGCGACGCCCTCGCCGCCCGGTTGCGGGATGGTTCCATTGACTTTGCGTTTCTTTACTGGGCGGGTCTGGATGGCCTGTTGCACCGCGTGGGCAATGATTCACCGGAAATTCCCGCCCGCCTCCGGGTGTATGAACAGTGGCTGCAACAACTCATCCAGGCCGCCCAAAGCCGGTACGACGACATTCGCCTGTACGTTTTCAGCGATCACGGGATGGCCAACTGCGACATCCACCTCGATTTGATGGCCCGGATCGATGCCCTGCCGTTGAAATTTCAAAAGGACTACGCCGCGGTGTACGATTCCACCATGGCCCGGTTCTGGTTTTTCAATGATCGGGCCCGGCAGTTGATCGAGGCCACGCTACAGCAGGTGCCTGAGGGCCGGATTCTGCCCGACAACGAACTGGAGGCGATGCACACGCGCTTTGAGGATCGCTATTTCGGGGAGTTGATCTTCCTGGTGAAGGAGGGCGTTCTTATCGTTCCGAGCCACATGGGCGAGCGCCCCATCCGCGCCATGCACGGCTATCATCCGACAGACAGGCATTCGTACGCCACCGTCCTGACCAATCAGCGTGAATTTCCCGACAGTCTGACTGCCATTCCCCACCTCTGTGATTTGATGAAAGAGACCGCCCTGCTCGCCCGGGATCGCAACCGGACCGGGGCAACGCCCAACCTTCCATGAGTTCCACCCCTTCGTCGACACGCCCCAGCCTGATCGAGCGAACGCTCCTGTATCAGCTCTGGCAGGATTTTCGCACCCGCTGGCGGTTTAAGTTCTCCCTGCCCAAGGTGGAGCGTGTCACCCTGGAGGGGGTGCAATTGGAGGTCAAAGGATTGTCCTCCGTGATGAAGAATAATCTTCTGCTGGGGCGTTATGAAGTGCAGGAACGTCTGCTGGCACAACAGTTCCTGCGCCCGGAGGACACGGTCCTGGAGGTGGGAGGTGCCATCGGGTTCATCGGTCTGTTCTGCCAGATTCGCGTTGGCATCACCCGCTACACGACGGTGGAGGCCAATCCGGGAACCGTGGAGCGCCTCAAGCGCAACTACGAAATCAACGGACGCACTCCGAACGTCTTGAATCTGGCACTGGCGGCATCGGACGGGATGGTGACCTTGAATATCGGCAACGAATTTTGGGAAAACTCGCTGGTCGCCGGTTCCGGCGGGCGCTCGGTTCAGGTCCCGGGAGTGTCCCTGACCACCCTCGTGTCCCGGATGGATTATTCCCCCACGGCTTTCATCATGGACATTGAAGGGGCCGAACAATATGTCGATTTCCGCCAGCTTCCCGCCTCCGTTCGCAAGATCATCGTTGAATTGCACCCTGGTTTCATCGGGCATGCGGCCACCTACCGGATTGTCGGGGATTTGTTGAATCTCGGATTTCACGTTGAACGGGAGGAAGGGGGCACCTTCCTCTTTCTGCGCTCGTGAACCCGTCGGAGAAACAACGGATCGTTCATGTTCCCCGCCGGTTTGTCGCCGCGGAATGGGGAGGCACGGAAACCGTGATTCTCGAGATCTCGCGTCAGCAACAACGCGCGGGTGCCGCTCCGGAAATCATGACCTCCATGGCCCTGGCCAGTCAGAGGCATGAGGAATTGGGGGGAGTGCCGGTCCACCGGTATCCCTACTGTTATCCTTTTTTGGGGTTGAGCCGCGAGGACCGGGCCGCCATGGACAAAAAAGGGGGCAACCTGCTTTCCCTCTCCCTCTTCTGTGGGCTCTTATCCCGCCCCAACGTGCGGCTGTTCCATGCCCACGCCCTCAAGCGGCTGGGTGGAGAGGTTCGAACCGCCGCCCGTCTCCGTCGGAAACCGTTTGTCGTGACCCTCCATGGCGGCGTGTTTGATGTTCCTGAGGCCGAACGGGAACAGATGCTCCGCCCCATCGCCAACAAGCCGGAGTGGGGCAAGGTTTTCGGGGCCCTCTTCGGATCCCGACGTATTCTGGACGATGCCGATCAAGTGATCTGCGTGGGGGCGGGTGAACTCGAGAAGGCCCGGGGGCAGTTGAAACACGATCGCATTGCCTACCTGCCGAATGGGGTGGATTCGGCCCGTTTCGCCACCGGGGACGGTGCCGCATTCCGTCGCCGTCATGGAATCCCCGCGAACGGATTCGTGGTTCTGAACCTCAGCCGGATTGATCCCCAAAAAAATCAACTGCTTCTGCTGGAGGCATTTTCTGAATTCATCCGTCATCAGCCCGATGCCTTTCTGGTCCTGATCGGACCGGAGACCCAGCCGGACTACGCTGCACGTCTCCGGGCTCTGGTGGCCGAACGACAGCTTTCCGGTTCCGTTCGATTGCTGCCGGGGCTGCGCAACGACGATCCCCAGCTCGTGGAGGCCTATCACGCCTGCGACGTCTTTGTGCTGCCGTCCCGCCATGAGCCGTTCGGCATCGTGGTGCTGGAGGCGTGGAGTGCCGGTCGGGCGGTGGTCGCAAATCATGTGGGTGGCCTCCGGGCGCTGATTCACGACGGGGAAAACGGCCTTTTCATCCGCCCCGGGGAGGAGGGGACCGCCGCCGACCTTACCCAACGTCTGCTGCTTCTCGCTGGCGATTCCGGTCTGCGCCGCCGGTTGGGCGAAGCCGGGCGGGAGGAGGCCCGGGGACGCTACGACTGGAGCCGCGTGGCGGTTCAATTGGAAGGGCTCTATCGGGCGGCAGAGCGTCATGCGGCAACGCGTTTCGGGAGGACGGCCCCATGAGCTACGCCGAGGTCAAACGCAACATCTGGAGCAACTCGATTTCGAACTATGTCCGGACCGTCCTGGGCATGGCCGTCGGTCTGCTCACGTTCCGGATGTTGTATCAGTCCCTGAATCAGGAGCAGTTTGGCTTTTGGTCGCTGCTCTGGAGTGTGTTTGGGTATGGCATCCTTCTCGATTTCGGATTCGGCTTTGCCGCCCAAAAGCGGGTGGCCGAACTTTCGGTCCTGAAGGATTGGGAAAAGCTCAGCCGGGTGCTGAGCACCATCCTGGTCTTCTATGCCGGTATTTCCGTGGCCATCGCATTGGTGGTCCTGGCGGGCTCGGCCACCATCGTCCGATGGTTTGGCGTCTCCGCCGCCAATCATGAGGAGTTCCGCAAGGTCATGGTGGTGTTTTTTCTCGGCATCGGGCTGGCCTTTCCGATGGGCATCTTCCCGGAGGTGCTCCGCGGGCAGCAACGCATCCGGCTGACCAACAACCTGATTTCCGGAGCGCTGATCCTGCGGCTCGGTTTCATCGCCGCCGCCGTCTGGTTCAAGTGGAGTTTCATGGCGGTGATGTTCATCGCGCTGTTCTTTGCATTGGCCCCCGACTTTCTGGCGGCGCTCTTCGCCCTCCAGCGGATGCCTGGCGTTCGGATTCGTCCGTCGCTGTTTTCACCGTCGATGATGGGGGAGACCATGCAGTTTTCGGTGTTTGCCTACCTGGGCACCGCCACCAACATCGTGTTGGGGAAAACCGATCAGCTGGTGCTCGGTGCCGCTCTCTCGGTTTCGGCAGTGGCACTCTATCAGGCCGGCGCAAAAGTGGCCGAGGTGTTCAGCCAGTTCACCAAGCAGGTGCAGGACACCCTCTCGCCGGCAGCGGCCCATCTCCATGCCACCGGAGACACGGCCGCGCTTCAGGATTTGCTGGTCAACAGCCTTCGCTGGACCGTGCTGATCGCCACGCCGCTCTACCTGCTCTGTGCCTTTTACCTTTCCGAGCTGCTTCGTTTGTTGACCGGCGACAAGTCGCTCTCGGCGGATACCATCCTTGTGGGACATGTGCTGCTGGCCTGGTTTTACACCACGATCCTGACCCATAGCGTTTCCAAGCGGATCTTCATGATGACCGGCCATGAACGTCGACTGATGTGGCTTGGCCTCGGCGAGGCTGCCGCCAATCTCATTCTCAGTGTCGGCCTGGTGCTGGCAACCCGGAGCGTGGTGGCGGTGGCGGTCGGTTCATTGATTCCCACCCTCTATTTCGGATGGGTCCACTTGTGGCCATGGATGGCCAAGAACACGGGTCTCAAAGGCTGGCCCTTGTTCCGGCAATCCGTGATTCCCTCGTGGCTGGGATGCCTCCCCATGCTGGCCGTCCTGATCGCCTTGAAACTGGTCGTACTGGCACCCGGTGGCTCGACCATGGCCGCCATGTTCATTGAGGGGACGCTGGCGGGCGTGGTGGGTGCGTTCGGACTCTGGCGAATGGCCTTGCGACCGGGCGAACAGGAGGAATTGACCCGGAAATTTGGCCGTCGTTTTCCGATCCGTCGGAGGTCCGTCCCATGAGCGAACCGCTGGTCAGCATCATCATGCGCTCGTACAACGAGGCGTGGGCCCTCAAGGGGACGCTCCCGGCCCTGCGGGCTCAGCAGTATCGGAATTGGGAGCTCATCGTGATCGACTCTGGATCCACCGACGGATCCCAGGAGCTCATCCGGGCGTTCCAGCCGGCCCACTTCATCCAGATCACACCCGCGGAATATAATCCCAGCCGGGTCATGAATCATGGGATGCGGCTGGCCCGCGCCGACGTCTGCCTCTTTCTCAATGCCGACGCGACGCCCCAGGGGACCGACTGGCTTCCCCGGCTGGCGGCTCCGCTGGCCAATCCCCGGGTCGCAGCGGTTTTCGGACGTCAGATTCCGCGTCCGGACTGCCAGGCTGTGTATGCCTGTGATTATGAACGCTGCTTTGGTCCCGCCCGGGAATCCGCCCGGTGGGAGCATTTTTTCAGCATGGTCAGCAGCGGCCTCCGGCGGGATGCCTGGGCGCGCCGTGGATTCCGGGAGGAATTGCAGTACGCCGAGGACGATGAATATACACGCTGGTGCCGGGCGCAGGGCTACGACGTCCTCTATGTCCCGGAATCGGTGGTGATGCACTCGCATAACTACACCGTCGAACAGGCCCGGCGACGAAGCTTTGGCGACGCCCGGGCCATCGCCCGGGCCTGGAGCCGGCATCCGGACGGGATTTCCTGGTGGCGTATTGTCCTTCTCGGCTGGCTGAGCGACGTCCGGCATGATTTCCGGTTTTGCTCCAGCCACCGGAGGTTCGGTGAATGGCCTCATGCCGCGCGGGTGCGATGGGCGCAGCGGGCTGGCAAGCTGGCCGGCTACCGCCAGGGCTGGAAGGAATCCACACCCGCATGAAAATACTGGTCCTGTCCAATCTCTATCCCCCGCATTATGTCGGGGGATATGAATTGATCTGCGCCGCCATGGTTGCGGCGTGGCGTGCCCGTGGACACACGGTGGAAGTTCTGACCTCCAATCACCGGGTGGACGGGGTTCGGGAGGATGCCACCGAGCCCGGGGTACGTCGGGACCTCCGCGTTCACGGTTTTTTTGGTCATCCGTGGCTGGGGATTCGGGCGCTGGCCGATCTCGAAGTGCACAACAACCGGTGCGTCCGTGAGGCCGTTGCCCGGTTTGAACCCGATGTCGTTCATGTTTGGAACCTTGGGGGCATTTCCAAATCGATCTGCCTGACCTTGCAGGGGTTGCCTGTCCCGACGGCCTACCATCTGTCCGATCATTGGATTGCCCGAAGCCTGGCCGCAGATGTCTGGCTCGACTGGTGGAACCGCAGCCATCCGTCCCTCCTGGCCCGGGTGTTGCGAACAGCTTGGGGTTGGACCGGTCAACGGCGGAAATGGAGTTCCGTCGCACCCGCGGATCCGGTCCGCTCCATCCGGTTTGATCGGATCACTTTTTGCAGCCGGGCGCTGCGCGATTTGACTGCTGCGAAAGGCTATTCTGTGGGCCACGGGGCCATCATTTATTGTCCGGTCGATATCGGACGGTTTTCCGGTACTCCCGCCCCGGCTTCACAGATTCTTCACCGACTGCTCTATGTGGGACGACTGGCGGAGGATAAGGGAGTGATGACGGCCCTCCGGGCCATGGCGGCCGTCCAGGGTCGATTTCCCGGTGAGCTCCACATTTACGGCCGGGGTGATGCCGACTACACCACCCGCCTGCACACCTACGTTCGCGAGCATCACCTGCCGGTCTATTTTCATACCGCCCGATCGTCCGAAATGCCCGGCATCTACCGTGCACACGATGCCCTCCTGTTCACCTCGGAATGGGAGGAGCCGTTTGCCCTGACACCGCTGGAAGCCATGAGCAGCGGTCTGCCCGTCATCGGCACCATGACCGGAGGCAGCCCGGAATTATTCCGGCACGGCGAAAACGCCCTGACCTACCCGGCCGGCGATGCCGCCCAGCTGGCGGAACGCATCGTTGAACTGGCGTCTGACCCCGTGGCCCGAGCACGAATGGCGGCGACGGGCCACGCCGAGGTCCGCTCCCGTTACAATGAACCGGTGGTTGTGGACCAGTTTGAGCGCTACCTGTTGGAGACGGTGGCCCTGGCCCGGGGAACCCGGGTGGCATCATGAATTCCATTCGGTTCACAGTGGATGGGGGACCGGACCTCGAACGGCGGCTGGCGCAGCTCTGCCTCGACGTGCGCAACGAGGTCCTGAGTCTGATCCCACGCTGGAAACTCGATGGCATTCTGCTGGGCGGTGGCTACGGACGCGGGGAGGGGGGGGTCCTTCAGACGCCGGATGGAGAACGGCCCTACAACGACCTCGAGTTTTATGTCTTTTTGCGCGGCAATGCCTTGTTGGCCGAACGGAAGTTCCGGGGACCATTGCATGACATTGGATCCCGGCTTTCCCCTGCGGCGGGACTTGAGGTCGAGTTCAAGGTGATGACGTTGCCCAAGCTGCTGGCATCCCCGCCCTCGATGTTTTATTATGATCTCGCAGCCGGAAACCGGCTGATCTTTGGCGATGCCAACGTTCTGGACCTGTCGCTGGCGGCCCACCGGCGGGACGCCCATCGCATTCCGCTCCATGAGGCCACGCGGCTGTTGATGAACCGCTGTTCGGGACTCCTGTTCAGCCTGGAACGGTTGGAGCGCCCGGAGTTTGGATCCGAGGAGGCCGATTTCGTCGGGCGCAATCTGGCCAAGCTGGAGCTGGCATTGGGTGACGTCGTGCTGGTGAGCCGTGGGGAGTACCATTGGAGTTGCCGGGAACGCCAGCGACGACTCCTGGCCATCGCTCCCACGGAGGAGTTGCCGTTCCTCAAGGCAGTCCAGGTTCATCACCAGGCGGGGGTGGAATTCAAATTGCACCCGCGTCGAACCATCGCCACCCGGGAGGAACTGAAGGGCTCCCTCGAGCGATTGCAGACCATCGCGAAAAGCGTCTGGTTGTGGCAGGAGAATCGTCGGTTGGGCACCTCGTTTTCCAACGGCTCCGACTATGCCCGCAGCCGTGTCGACAAATGTCCGGAACAACCCGCCTGGCGCAACCGTCTGGTGAACCTTCGGGACAGGTATTGGCCGGGAGTATTATCAGGGCGCTATCCCCGTGAGCGCCTGTTTCACTCCCTTTGCCTGTTGCTGGGGGGTGTGGGGAGTCTTTCAACCGAGGGGCGCGATGATCAGCTCCAACGCGAGCTCCAACGCGAACTTCGGACCCGGGAATCCCAACTTCCGGGATTGGTTGCGGCTTACGAACGACTCTGGCATCGATACCACTAGTCATGCGGCTTCTTGTTGTCTACCCCTACGTTCCATACCCGCCCGATCGGGGAACCTTTCAACGGACCTATCACCTGCTGCGTGCGCTGGCGAGGGACCACGAGGTGGATCTCCTTGCCCTGTGTGAAAATGGAGAGCGGGAGGATCAGAAGCCTCATTTTCAGGAATTCTGTCGACGGGTGGAATTTGTCCGGTTCTCCCATCCCGCCTGGCCCCGGCTTTCGAATCGACTCCTGAATCCGCTTCCCACCACCATCCGCCACTGGCGGCTTCCCCACATCGCCGAGGCCCTGAAGCGGTTTATCGGGACCGAGACCTATCCGCTGGTCCATGTGTGCGACATCGTCATGGCCCAGTACTTTCTGGAGGACCATCAGGATCTACCCCTGGCCATCGACCGGAGCCGGGTGGACCTTCAATTTCAACTGGCACAGCGGGCCGCGCTTTCCCGTGGGTTCCGGCAGTCCATTCTTGATTGGGAGAATTTGTTCAAGCTGGGACGCTTTGAGCGCCGTATCGCCCGGCGCTCCGCCCTCGAGGTGGTCTGTGGTCCCGATGATGAGAACTTCATCTGTTTCGAGATTTCAAGGCGGGTCCGGACCCTCGTGATCACCAACGGTGTGGACCTCGATTTTTTCACCCCTGAATCCACGCCGGTGCCCCGGGCCGTTGAACCGACGGTTCTCTTCTGCGGGGCGATGGACTATTCGCCCAATGTCGATGCGCTCCGCTGGTTTTTTGAGGAAATCCATGACGGACTGCTGGAATGGGTGCCTCAACTGCGGGTCCTCATCGTGGGAAAGGCCCCGCTTCCAGAGGTTCAGGCCTACGCCTCCCGCAAGGGGGTGACCGTCACCGGCGGTGTCCCCGACGTTCGCCCTTATTACCGGCAGGCCTGGTTACAAATCGTCCCGCTGCGGATCGGCGGTGGAACCCGGTTGAAGATTCCCGAAAGCATGGCGATGGGCACACCGGTGGTTTCCACCACCATCGGTGCCCAGGGTCTTGAACTCCGGCATGGTGAGGAAATCCTGCTGGCCGACACAGCCCAGGCATTTATTGAGGAGACGGGTAACGGTCTCCGCGATGAGGCGCTGCGCCGACGGTTGGAGGTGACCGGTCAGAAAACGGTCCGAGACCGGTTGTCCTGGAAGACACTCGGACGACAATTGAGCGAAACCTATGCGCGTCGTTTTGCCCCCTGACTGGTGGCGCCGGCGCCGGGTCTGGCTGCCGTTGCTCGCCATTTTGATGCTGGCTGTTTCCGCCGGGGTCGCCTGGGTGCGCGCCGGGACCACCCGCATCATGATTTACAATGAAACGGGACGGACCGTCTCCGCCCTGCGGGTGACGGCCTGCGGTCAGCAACGAACCTTCGACGACATTGCCGATGGGGAGTCGGTTCGTTTTTCTCTCGAACCAAAGGGTGCCGCGAGCGAGGCCCGGTTGTTCACCAACGGGGTCGAATTCTGGCACGGCGACTATGTCGAGCCGCAAAGCTACCGGCTGTCCGTGTATTTGACCCGAACGGGGAACATCGAAGTGTCCTCCACGATTTCCTGGCTTCGTCGACCGTTTGGGTTGTCGACCGATTCCGTGCCCTAGCGATATGATGCCCGCTCCTGGATCTGCCCCCACCACCTCGAAACCGGCCTCCCCCGGCGAACGGAACAGCCTTTGCGACCGTCCGGCACCGGTGGCCATGTTGGGCGTCCCCTTCGACAAGGTCACCATGTCTGACACGCTGCGAATCATTGGTGAAATGATTCTTTCGAAGCGTCCCCACTATCTCGCGACGGCCAACGTCGATTTTGCCGTCCAGGCCCTGCGCGACGTGGAACTGCAACGAATTCTGGCAGAGGCGGACCTGGTGTTGTGTGACGGCATGCCCCTCGTCTGGGCCTCCCGTCTGCTCGGCAATCCCCTTCCGGAACGGGTGACCGGATCCGACCTTGTTCCCCTTCTGCTCGCGGAAGCCGAGCGCCGGGGATGGAGGATTTTCTTCCTCGGAGGTGCGGAGGCGAGCCTGGAGCGGGCCACCGCCAATACCCGTCTGCGGTATCCGCGCCTTCAACTGGTGGGCTCCTATTCGCCACCGTTCAAGCCGCTGGTGGACATGGACCACGAGGATGTCCTCCAGCGCCTGCGCGCCGCCCGACCCGACATCGTCCTCGTCGCGTTTGGCTGTCCCAAGCAGGAGAAATGGATTCGCATGCATTTCATGGCATCGGGTGTGCCGGTCAGCGTGGGCGTGGGAGCAACCATCGATTTCCTCGGTGGCACCGTCCGTCGCGCACCCCGGTGGATGCAAAAGACCGGTTTGGAATGGATCTTCCGCCTGTTGCAGGAACCGAAACGCCTCTTCAAAAGATATGCGGTCGACCTCGTCGTCTTTGGTCGAGCCATCGCAACCCAATGGTGGGAATTACGACATCGATCCGCCGCGACGCCCGGAACTGAATCGACGGGAATCCGGGAAACAACCCACGGCATTTCGGAAATCGTCCGGTTTGGCGAGCGGTTGGATGCCGCGGCCGTCGAAAGATATCGCGATCTGATCCGATTGCTCCGGGCCAGCGAAGGGCATGTTCTGGCGGACCTTTCCCAAATTCAGTTCATCGACAGCACCGGACTGGGACTGCTGATTCGACTGCTCAAACAGCTTCGAGCCGACGAACGACAACTGGTTCTGGTCGGTCCGTCCGCCCCCGTCGTCCGGGCTTTGGAATTGATGCGGGTGGACGGAATGTTCACCACCGCTCCCGACCTGGCGGCGGCCCACGAATTGACCCGGGCACGGGAAGGTGAGCGTCCTGTGGGTGTCGATCTGGACATTTCCGGGCGGGTGGGACCCCTGGTATGGACGGGCGAGGTCGTGGCGGCCAACGTCGACGCGGTTTGGAATATGACCCAGTATTACCTCGAACTGCGCAATGGACACACCTCGGAAGTGGATGTCCGGCTGGAAGGGGTTCGGTTCATCGACAGCACTGGTGTCCGGCTGATGCTCAAGGTGCGGAAGCACGGGGTCAAACTGGGAATGAAGGTTCGTTTTGTTGGTCCGACACCCGCAGTGCTGAACGTCCTCCGGATTGTCCGGCTCGATAACCTGCTCCTGAGCTGATCATGCGCATCGCCTTTTCCACCTCGGTCCTTCAACGCGGCAAGTCCGGCGTTGGACAATACATTCTCGCCCTGGTCCGCGCCCTGTTGGAGGCACCCGGTGACCATGAGATCGTCCTGTTGGTGCTGGAGGAGGAGTTGCCGTTGTTTGCCTTTGCCCGGGGCAGGGCGGAGATCGTCACCGTTCCCGAGACGCATCGTCGCGCTGTTCGTAATATCCTCTGGCATCATACCACCCTTCCGGGGTTGCTGCGCCGGATGGAAATCGATGTCCTTCATGTTCCCAGTTACCGTCGGATGGTCTGGAGCGCCCCCTGCGCACGGGTGGCCACCATTCACGACCTCGCTCCGTTTCATGTCCGGGGTAAATACGATCCCGCCCGGATGTTCTACGGGAAGGTGGTTGTCCGGCAATTGGCCCGCCGCCAGGAGGAGATCATCGCCATCAGCCAAAACACGGCCAGGGACATTGAGCGTTTCTTCGGAGTTCCACTTCAACGCCAGCACGTGGTCCACAATGGCATTGATCATCAGAGATTCAGGCCCGGACTCCGCCCCGAGGCGGAATCCGAGGTGGCCCGTCGCTGGAAGCTGGACAGCCCTTACTTCCTGTACGTGTCCCGCCTGGAGCATCCGGCGAAGAATCACGTCCGCTTGTTTGATGCTTTCAATCGATTCAAGAGCCAGACGGCCTCTCCGTGGTTGCTGGCCATCGGTGGCGGAGATTGGCCCGGTGCGGAATTGATCCGCACCGCTGCGGCGCAATCACCGTTCAGCCGGGACATCCGCTTTTTGGGTTTTGTTCCCGATGACGCGCTTCCCGCCCTCTATCAAGCCGCGGGAACGATGGTTTATCCGTCGTTGTTCGAGGGATTTGGATTTCCTCCGGTGGAAGCCATGGCCTGCGGATGCCCGGTGCTCAGCTCCACCCGCGGTGCTCTCGCCGAGGTGATTGGCAACGCGGCCGAGGTTCTCGACCCTGAAAATGTCGATAGCATGACTCAGGGCCTGAGCCGGATGGCTTCCGACGGCGCCCGCCGGAAAGAGTTGACCCGGTTGGGCCTGGTTCATGCCGCAGGCTTTGACTGGCAGCGCAATGCGTCCCAAGTTCTTGCCGTGTACCGGGAAGCGATTGCCCGTCGGGCTGCAAGTTCCTGACGCGCCATTGAATTCCAGTGGTTGATTGAACCGTGACCACCCGACCTGAAACTGACCTGCCGCCCAACAGTCTGGAAACCATCCCGACTGCCTCCGGTGGTGTGGTGCCGTCCGGGCCGCCGCCCCAGCCTCCGTCTGGCGGATCCGGCATGCCGCTCGATCCCCTCCGCCTGATCGCTGCCCTCCTTCGCCGATGGTGGATGATGGGGGTGGCGGGAGCTGTTCTCGCCCTCCTTGCCGGGGCACTGGGGTACAAGAAATTCACAGCCTCCTACAAGGCCACGGCGCAACTCATCCGCCAGGAGTCGTCCGCCACTTTTCGCGCCTCCGAATTGGGAGAACCGTTCAAACCCCGGCAGATGACCGTCCAGACCCTGGTCAGTCTGGTTAAATCGCCTGTGGTCATGCAGCGGGTGGCCGAGGAGGCCCAGCTGTCCTCGCGAGCCATCATCGGTAATATGACGGTGACGCCGGAACGCAACACGGATCTGATCACCGTGACCTACGTGTCAGGACGCAGCGCCGGCGCCGCAGTGCGGGTTCTGAACATTTTTGGCAACACCGTCGTGAAGTTGATCAAGGAAATGCAGACGCAGGAGGCGGTGGAAATGAACCGCCTGCTCAAGCGACAGTTGAGCAAGACCGAGGAGGACCTCCGGGCGGCCAATCAGGAAGAACTGGAATTTTCCAAACAGGCCGGCCTGATCAACGCTGACAAGGAGATGGATGCCTACCTGCGCACCCTTGGCGACCTGGACCTCCGGTTTTCGACCATGAAAATCGAGTACGAAACCATCGACCTTCAGATGGCCGCGCTCGAACGGGAACTGACCACCCACAGCCCGGTTCAAGAAAAGTTGCAGGTGGCTCGCGAACGACTGTCGGACCTCCGCCAGGAATACACCGAACTCAACCCGATCATTCAGGAGCAGCAGGCTCTCCTGGCCGAGTTGGAGAAACGGGCCCAGGAGTCCGCCACCAACCCCATTGCTCCCCCTCGTCAGGGAGAAGGTGGCTTGTCCACCGGATATTACTCCGAACTGCTCACCCTGCGAACCCACAAGCAGGTCGTCGCCGCCCAGATTGAAAAGATGAAGGCGACCCGGACCGAGGTGGACGAGAAATTGCGCGGACTGCCCGAAAAGGCAATGCAGCTCGTGCGGATCAAGGCCCGTCAGCAATCCCTGGAAGGCTCCCGTTCCCTTCTGGCCAGCCGCCAGCGTGAAGCCCAGCTCTACGAGGAAAACTCCCCGGGATACTACCGCTACTTCGACGCCAATGTCGAAGACGTCGAGGTGTCCGGGCGCTCCAAAAAGGTCATCCTCCTGGCGGTGGTCGGAGGCATTCTGGGTGTCATGGGAACCCTGTTGGGCATCTGCGTCGTGGAATTGTTGGATGACCGGATCAAGACCGCGGCCGATTTGAAGCGCGTCACCAAACTGCCCCTTCTGGCGCGCCTTCCCGACCTCGAAA
Organism: uncultured Verrucomicrobiota bacterium; assembly: GCA_903864375.1. GTDB lineage: Bacteria > Verrucomicrobiota > Verrucomicrobiia > Limisphaerales > UBA9464 > CAILNN01. Next base: position 19,753 of record CAIPFS010000696.1, on the reverse strand, counting down.
GCCTGGATGCCGTTGCCCAGTCGCATTGGGCCTTCCGGACCTGGCTGGCCCTTCAAAGCAAACTCGTGGCCACCCCCAATGGCAACGTGATCTGCGGTTTCGTCACCTCTGCGCGCCGGGAGGGAGCCTCCACCTGGATGGAGCTCCTGGCCGCCGCGGCCGGCCAACGCCATCCGTCGGTGTTGGTGGTCACCAATCGGGCACCCCGCAACGGGCGGGTGATTCCCATCGAACAGGCATTGAGCCGGCCGGATGAAGCCGGTCCGGTCATTGGGCAGACCGTCTGGTTGCTGCTGCCACCCGCCTGGGAATGGACGGCGGCGCACCGGCAGCAATGGCAGGAGGTGATCGGGCGCTGGAATCAGGCCACCGGTGTGGTGGTCCTCCTCGAAATCGCCGGAACCGATCAGCCGGATACCCTGATGTGGGCGGAAACGGTTCCCCAGTTGCTCTGGCTCGCCCGGGGCAATCAGACTCGCGGACGCGATGTCCGTGAACGCCTGGTGATCCTGCAAAATGCCCGTTGCCCGCTGGCCGGGGCTCTGTTGAATCAGGAGGCAAAACTCTTCCCGTGGTCATGAGCTCTTCCTCCCGCTTCCCCGGGTGTCGGATCTTCCTTGCCGTCTGTCTGGCGCTCGTCATCGCCCGCGCCGACGAAGCCATCATTCCCACCGCGCCGAAGCCGTCGGCTCCGCTGGTGTTTTCGGGCAGCAATTCCAGAATCAAGGCCGCCTGGCAGGAGCACTACACCCTGGGACCCAACGACGTCATCGGATTCTCCTTTTACGGACATCCCGAACTGGCCCGCCCCAATGTCGTCATCGCCCCTGACGGACGCGTGAATTACCTCCAGGCCCTTGGGGTGATGGCCGCCGGGAAGACCATCGACGAGCTTCGGGAGGCCGTCGCCTCTGAACTGTCCAGGTACTACATCCGCCCCCGCGTCATCGTGACCCCCGGGGAATTGAGGAGCAAAAAATTCTATATTCTTGGCAAGGTGATTAATAAGGGAGCATTTACACTGGAGCGTCCCATGACCGTCATCGAGGCCGTGGCTCAGGCGGGTGGACTTGAAACAGGCATTTTTCAGCTCAACACAGTGGAGCTGGCGGATCTGCCCCGCAGCTTTCTGATCCGGAATCATCAGCGGGTTCCCATTGACCTCGACAAGCTGTTTCGCCGTGGGGATTTGAGCCAGAACATCCTGATCGAACCCGACGACTACCTTTATTTTCCGTCCTCGGTGAATAATGAGATCTACGTGCTGGGTGCCGTGGGATCGCCCGGCGCCCAGGGGCTCTCCATTGACGCCAGTGTCCTCGGCTCCATCACGCTGGCCGGTGGCTTCACTGAAAACGCCTTCCGCCAGCGGGTGCTGGTTGTCCGGGGCAGCCTCGAGAATCCCGAGCGTTTCATCGTCGATACCAAGGACATCCTCGCCGGCAAGGGTTCCGACTTCCGGCTGCTGCCCCGCGACCTGGTATACGTGTCCAACCGTCCGTGGATTCGGGTGGAGGACCTCGCCGACCTTGCGGTCACTTCATTCATCCAGACGGTCGTGACCACCTGGACCGGCAAAAACATCGGACCCCTGATCACCAGCCCGGTGGTCCCTGGAATCAAGTGACATGAACAGGAACTTTTTCCGAATCCCCATCCCTCCCCTGCTGGTGGCCATGGCAATTTTTTGGGCGGGTTGTGCGCCGGAATCGGTTCTGGTGGCCAAGAAATTTGACCCCCGGGCAACCACCCCGGCCCCCGTGGGAGCTCCCGCCACCAATCTGACCAGCGTGGTGAGCTCGAATCAGATACGTCCGGAATGGCTCCGACCGTCCACCGAGCCCTACCGTCTGGGCCCCGGCGACCGTATTGAACTGGAAATCCTCGGGCGTACAGGCACGCGGACGACGACTTTTGTCTGTGCCGATGGAAAAATCTATTTCGATCTACTTCCTGGAATGGATGTCTGGGCGCTGACCCTCGAGGAAGCCCGATTGAAGCTGGAAAAAGAGCTGACCCAATACTACCAGCACCCTCAGTTATCGCTGCAATTGACACGGGCTGAAAGCAAAAGGGTCTGGGTCATGGGGCGGCTTAACAAATCGGGCGTCTTTCCGCTGGACGCACCCATGACGGTGATCGAGGCCATTTCCAGGGCCGGCGGACTCTTCACTTCGCGCTTCACGGGAACCACGGAGGAGTTGGCTGATCTCAATCACAGTTTCTTAATTCGCAGCGGCGAGATGCTGCCCGTCAATTTTCAACGGTTGTTGCGACAGGGTGATACGACGCAGAACATCTATCTCGAGCCGGACGACTTCATCTACCTGCCTTCCTCGCTTTCCGCTCAGATCTATGTTCTCGGAGCGGTCCGGGGCCCTCGTCCGTTGGGGTATGTCGATCACATGACCCTGACCACCGCCATTGCCAAAGCCCTGGGAACCACGCCGGATGCCTATGTCAGTCAGGTGGCCATTGTGCGCGGGTCGCTCTCCGAGCCCCGGATCGGATTGGTCAACTTTCAGGCCATCTATCTGGGCCGCCAGAAAGACGTGAGTCTGCAGGCAGGAGATATCGTCTATGTTCCCCGCAGCCCCTTCCGGACGCTTGAACGGTATGCAAAATTGATCACCGACACCTTTGTCCGTACGGTCGCGGCCAATGAAGGCGGCCACGCCGTGGATAGCAGCTTTGGTGGCGTCGGGGTCAGCAATCCGCTGAGCCAGTAGGCACTCCGGGTTCTACCGGGTTGTTTTTGAATGGGGTGAAGATGGTTTCGCCTGCAAAAGGACTCCATCAAAAGATAGCCCACCAGAACTAGTATCCGCCCGCACCCAGTTGCCCTGAGATTTTCTCCTCGACACCACCGGCTGCCTCGGCGGCTTCCCGTCGCCGGTACTCGTCCATCATGACGGCCGTGGCCGTGGCACCGCACCGGGAGCCGCCCAAATCCCGGACGCGTATCAATCCGTCGAGGTCGCGCACGCCACCTGCCGCCTTGACCTGAACGCGGGAGGAGACCGCGGCTCGCATCAGGGCGAGATCGTGCTCAGTCGCCCCCTTGTAATTATAACTTCCATCGGGCTGCTTCACGAACCCGTAACCCGTCGATGTCTTCACCCAGTCCGCTCCGGCACGCTCGCATAGAACGCAAAGCTTTCGTTTGAAGTCGTCACTGCCCAGACCGGCACCGCCTTTGGTCAGGTAATCGTTCTCAAAAATAACCTTCACCTTTGCTCCGTGGCGATGCGCTTCGTCACAGACGATCCGTACATCCGCTTCGACGTAGGCCCAATCGCCTCCCAGCGCCTTGCCAATATTGATGACCATGTCGATTTCGGCAGCACCATCGGCGCAGGCGAGCTCGGTTTCGTAACGCTTGGATTCGCTGGTGGAATTGCCGTGGGGAAAGCCGATGACCGCACCCACAAGGACACCGGTGCCTTGAAGCAATTCTGCGGCCCGTTTGACCGCGTAGGGCTTGATGCACACCGATGCCACCTGGTATCGGGCGGCCAACCGGCAGCCGTCTTCCAGGTCCTGATCGGTCATGGTCGGGTGAAGCAGGGAATGGTCGATCATCTTTGCCAATTCGGCATAGCTGTACTTCATGGCCCGGATGATGTCCGGCGCGCTCCATTTGGGAAGGGAGAAAGGAATCCCCCAAGGAGCAATGCTGGCGCGGAAGGGCGGCCGCTGGTTCCTGCCGATCGGATGAGGACCGTGACATGAATCAAACTCCCTGTGGACATCGAACGGGATGCCGGCATGTTTTTGCCAGCCTCGGGGAAGGCCAGGCGACTGGCGCAGGGCAGTTCCTGAATGACGAACTCACGACAGGCCGTAGCGGGGCCGCCAGCTCGACGACCCAACCCTCGGTAGTCCACTGTGCGATCCGCCAGGATGAAACGTATTCCAATGAAACCAATCCAAACCCCTGGGTCCCGTTCCTGCGCGCTCGTGGTCCGTGCGGTCATCCCGTTTTTGAGCGTTGTTTCGGCAACAATCGGCCTGGCTCAGACGCCGGCTTTCAAAGCCCCGCCTGGACAGTATACCACCAGCTGGGTGGGTAATTCGTTCCCAGGGGATGGCGGCCCCAACGGACAGGGCTACTGGGTGCAGAATGGTGCGGATGAGATTGAGGTCACCCCGGATGGCACGGTCATTGCCGGCACCGATTGGGATGAAGCAGGGCGGTGTATCGGGCTCTACAAGGACGGTCAGGTGAACCGCGTCCTCCTCAAGAAGGAGAGGGGTCGGGAATCTGCCTGGGGTTGGAGCACCGGCAACCGCGCCGTCGCCGCGGACGGAACCAATATCTTTATCGCCAATACCGGCGGGCAATTGCTCCGGTTCACCTGGATGCCGGGAAACCTCAATTCGGCGAAATTTTCCGACGAGCAGGAAATGCCGGACAAGGCGCTGGGTCTCGCCGCGAAGGAGGGGGTCCTCGCCTTGGTTTACACCAATCAGATTGATCTGCGTCGGGCATCCGACTTCAGCCGGATCACTCACTTCACGGTTGCGTCCGCCACGGATGTCGCTTTTGCACCGGACCATTCATTGTGGGTTCTGGCGGGCACAAACGTGAAGCATTTTGACGTCACCGGCGTGGAATTGTTTTCCGGCCTGGATTTCGTTGCCAAACCGACAGCGCTTGCCTTTGACCAACGCGGACGGCTCATCGTCTGCGATGACGGTCAGGACCAGCAGGTGAAAATCTTCGACGTGGGCGAAGCCATCCCAAAGCTCGTCTCCACGTTCGGCGATCAAGGGGGTATTCGCTCCGGAACGCCGGGTGCATCCTCTTCCACCAAACTCTATGCCCTCCGTGGAGCGGGGACAGATTCAGCGGGCAACCTTTACGTCGCCCTTGGTTTCAACGGGGCACCGGTTGGAACGCTCGTGGTTCGCTCGTTCACTCCGGACGGGAAGCTGCGATGGGAACTGGCCAATCACGCCTTCGTGGACACCTTTGGTTTCGATCCAGATGCGGATGGCAAGGTGGTTTACAGCCGGACCGCCCTGTTCGATCTCGATCTTGAATCCGGGAAAGGCGGCCTGATCTGGCGGCAGCGAGCGACCACGGTCGACCACATCACATACCCCGGAGACTCTCGGGCAAGTTCAGCAATGACGGTTTTCCTCCGCCACCTTCAAGGTCGTCGATTGCTTTATGGCATCGGCCAATACGGCGGCGGATATCAATTGTTTGCGTTTGATGGATCCGGGGGCTTGATCGCCAGACCTGTCGGTCGCATCACCGCTCCGGGCGAAACCTGGGCGTGGAACGTCTCTGAGAACGGCGACATCTGGCACGGCGACGCGCAAGGTCGGACGATTCACCGATTCCGATTCCTGGGGTGGAGTGACGATGCCCTGCCGCGCTTTGAGACGGCAAAACCAGACTCCTGGCCCTGGCCGGATGACTTTGAGGTCGTGCGGCGGGTCCATTACGAGGCGGCGACCGACACGCTGTATGTCAGCGGGTATCTCAAGAGCGATGAGAACGAATCGTGGGGTGTCGTGGGAAAGACCCTGCGCCGTTACGACGGCTGGGTTCACGGAAACAAAACCGTCCGATGGACCATCCGGCTGCCGGTCAATCCCAAGGGAACCGACAAAGGCACACCGCTTTCCCCTCAATCCTTTGCCGTGGCGGGCGACTATATTTTTGTGGGCATGGTCAAGCCCGAGGAGAACCGACAGCCGACCCATATTCTTAAGGCCAACGACGGCACCTATGTCGGTGGTTTCGTCCCGGGCCCGGAAGTTGGCGGCAATGCCGGCTGGCAGGACATGCCTTATGCGCTTGCGGCAATGAAACGTCAGAACGGTGAATACCTGGTCCTCGTCGAGGAGGATTGGAGGGGGAAAAACCTGCTCTACCGCTGGACGCCGTAAAATCCAGAAGACCCCACCCGAGCGGTTCAAATGCAGGGAATCGAGACCTGGAATAAGAGAATCTGCCGGACTCCCCAGAATGCAAACCCGGTGACCGACTGTCCTCAAGCGATCAGTTTCTTTCCACCGTTGCTGTCCCAGGCGCACGGGGAGTGATGGCCGCCGGGAATGGCGAACGGCGTTGCATGAACGGGATATCGACTCTCGGGAACCGGCCATTTCCGCTCCGCCTGCGTCCCTGAATCGTGTGCAGGTGCCGGGCCTTTCGTATCGGAACTACCGCACCTTCTGATTCTGAACCCATCGGCACATGAATTGCTTCCGATTTCGAAAGGAGGCGCGATCGCATGTATTCCCTGCCGGATCCCGCATGGCACAACCATGGGCCATCGGCTTCATCAGGCGCCCGATCCCCCCAGACCATCCGAATGAACCTTGAATCCGATCACGTCCACAACGTCTCATCCTGCCGGGGGCCTGGACGGCACAGCGGGAGGCGCGTGAGCGGAACGTTGATAAACGGGGTCCTTCATCGACTCCTCCTCCTAGCCCTCCTCATACCAGGGGTGGCCCTTTCCCTTTGGGGTTCGACCCCACCCGCGGAGGGTTCGCTTACTCCCGTCAACGTCACCACCTGGCACTACGACACGGCGCGATCGGGATTGAACACTCATGAAACGTTTCTTACACCCGCTCTGGTCCATTCCAACACGTTCGGCCTGCTCTTCAACCTTCCCACGGACGACTTTCTGTACGCCCAGCCGTTGTACCTCACAGGCGTGTCCATTCCAGGCAAAGGAGTCCACAATGTGGTGTATGCAGTGACCGAGAACGATAGCGTCTATGCCTACGATGCGGATTCCAACACGGGTGCCACAGCGGCACCGCTCTGGACCGTCCACCTGACGGATGCCGCCGCCGGCACCTCGGCCGTCCCCCTCCGTGATTATAACACCACGGACGGATCGCTGACCCAACTGGGCATTACCGGAACGCCCGTGATCGACCCAGGGACTGGCACCCTCTATCTGGTTGCTCACGTCAAAGATAGCGGCGGAATAAACCCGCCGTATTACCACCTGCTCTGCGCCCTCGACGTGGCGACCGGAGCTCAAAAGTTTGGGGGTCCCATCAAGATCTCAGCCCAGGCGCCCGGCATGGGCATCAACTCGATCGGGGGAACCGTACTGTTCAATGATTTTTATCAGCTCCAGCGCAGCGCCCTCCTGCTGCTGAACGGAGTCGTCTACGTTGCATTTTCCTCGATGGGCGACTATGGACCCTATCATGGCTGGCTCCTTGGCTATGATGCCAGAACGCTCCAGCAGGTGTCCGTTTTTAACGACACACCGAATGGAGTTGCCGGTGGGATTTGGATGGCCGGGGCGGGTCCCGCGGCGGATGCCGACGGAAGCATTTACCTCATGACCGGCAACGGCACCTTCGATGGCCAGTCAAACTTTGGTGACAGCTTCGTCAAGCTGGGGCCTGCCTCCGGATCCACTCCCACGGGAAACGGCATTCAGGTTCAAGACTATTTTTCCCCGTCCGACCAGGCACTTCTCGCCTCAGTGGATGGAGATTTGGGCTCCGGCGGCCCCATCCTCCTGCCAGATGAAGCGGGCAGTGCTTCCCACCCCCATCTGGTCATCGGGGTGGGCAAGGATGGTATCCTCTACCTCGTGGACCGGGACGATATGGGCCACAACTCCCCTACCGGCAATGACCAGATTGTTCAGGCGGTTTCGACACAGATTCCCAGCTGTGTCGCTCCGCTTTATTTCAATCACCAGCTCTATATCAACCTCATCTCCAGTTATCTTTACAGCTACTCGGTCACCAACGCCCGTCTATCGACCGTGCCCGTTTCCCAGACGGTTGAAAGCCTGGGAGCTCCCGGCGGATCCCCGTGCCTTTCCGCCAATGGCCTCACCAATGCCATCCTTTGGATCATCCAGGCCAGCGGTTTTCGTTCAGGGAGCTCCGCCATTCTCAGGGCGTACGATGCAAATGACATCACACATGAGCTTTACGACAATACCCAGGCCGGGGTGCGGGATCTGACGGGGCTTGCGATGAAGTTCTCCACGCCGATGATTTCGAACGGCAAGGTTTACGTGGGAACGGGCAGCGGCATCGGCGTTTTTGGAGTCTTTCCGCCACCAGCCCTCTCCTTCAGCCCTCCGCATCAGCTCTCCGTTCGGGGCATGAACGGCGTCGCCTGTACGGTTCAATACTCCTCGGATCTCGGTGCACCGGGGAACGGGTGGCAGACACTCACCTCCCTGACCCTCAATGGCTCCACTCAGACCCTCTCCGATTCGGGGGCGGGGAACGCAGGTCAGCGCTTTTATAGGGCGGTCATCGGGACCCCGTAACCCGTTCGAACTCTCTGCGTCGAAACACGGATCTCCCCGTTTTGAATCTCCCTGTTTTACATCCCTTCGCGATGCCAGCCACCCTTGTTGACCAACGATGGGACAGGTCAGTGGATCGATGTCCGGATGGACCATCGAAGGCTTTGCTCTGAAATCACACCCTGAGACATCCCCGGAACCCTCGAACGCGATAATAACAGGGAGCGCTATTCTGATAAACGAAGACCCGCCCATACCGGCGATCCCCGAAAAGAGCTCCACCCTGGCGCCTGAACTCCGCCGGTGTTTTTAACCAGCTCGACGTCTTGACATCGAATTCTCCCAGCCTTTGCAGATCCAGATACTGCTCTTCGGTCAGGAGCTCAATCCCCATCGCTGAAGCCATATCGATGGCGCTATCTGCCGGTGGGGCTTCCTTCCGCGAAATGAGTGCCTCCCGATCGTAGCACACGCTGGTCCGCCCTTTGGGTGTCTCCGGAGAGCAGTCAAAAAAGAGGTATTCGTCCGCCTTTCGATCATATCCCACCACATCGGGTTCACCGCCGGTGCCTTCCATTTCATGGAGTGACCGGAGCTTCCCGGGCCTGGACTCCAATTGCTCCTGGATAGCGGTCCATTCGAGTCCTTTGTGGCGGCTCATGTGCTTCTCAAACCGGGCCCGCAACACCTCCAGGAGTTTCCTGCTTTGATCGATGGGCACATTCATCTGCCGCAAGATCCAGACGGTTTCCCCCGAAATCAAAAGGAATATCGGTTGATCTCCGACAAATCGTCCTCGGCGTTTGACGAACCGCTGCCGCACCTGCTGAACTGGTTGGGCTCATGAATTCAAACCCCGCCGCTTATGTCCGATGCCTGATCAGCATCTCCCTTCTGCTCGGGATGGGTCTTGGTCCATTGCTCGGGGCTTCGTTGGATCAGGACTACCTGGAGAAGATCAACGGGACGCAGCTTCATTTTCGGGTACGCGGCCAGGATCCGTCCAATCCCTACCTCCTCATCTTGCATGGTGGTCCCGGTTTTTCTGCTCACATGTTTTATCCGTGGGGTAAATCGGTCGAAGGATCGCTCAACGTGGTTTATCTCGATCAACGCGGCTGTGGTCAATCCACCCGCCTGGTCCTGAAGAATCTGACGCAGCCTGACCCCGGGGAGACCCGGGACTACACCATGGACAATCTTCTCAAAGATGTGGAGGAGGTTCGCCGGTTTCTCAAGGTGAAGGATTGGTACGTCCTCGGGCATTCCTGGGGCGGCATGTTGGGAATCAACTACGTCTCCACTCATCCCGATAGCGCCCGGGGCTTCATCTTCGTGGACGGGTTGCTTTCACAGCCGCAAACCCAGGTGGCCATCCTGGATTTTTCCGAAAAACAAATTGCCCAGGACGAGCAGAGCGCTGATCCGAAATTGAAACAGCGAGCCCAGATGCTCAAACCCTACATCCCCTACGCCCGGGGATTGCCCGCAGGTCCGGCTCGGTTGATGTCCTCCATGCAGTTTGCCATGAGCCAGTTCAACGAAATGTATTACGCCGATGGTACAGTGGGAGCCGCCTATAATGAACAGATACGGAAGGCGCTCAGCGGATATCAGGTGCCGGTCTCGGCGATTGCTCCCGCGAATGAACCCGCCATGGCGTTGATCCAGACTGCCAACTATGCCACTCGCGACGACAGCTCAAAACTCCCGAAGATCAAATGCCGTACCCTGGTGATCAACGGCAGGCAGGACGGACTCATCACCCCCGCCGCCGCTCAGGCGGTCCAAAAGGGCATTGCCAATTCGGACCTTCTGTTGATCGATCGCTGCGGTCATTTCCCGTTTGCCGAACAGCCCGATGCATTCACCCAGGCCGTCCTTAAGTTTGTCACGGCGCCCTGACGCTGCTCCGTGGTTTCCGGCTTTCCTCGTCGACGGAAATACGGCGGGCGGCTGGCCATCCATTGCGGTGACCACTCTTCGGATGAACCAGAGCCTCAGCGACGAAAGCGGCCACCACGCTGGTCACCCGGTCGGGTTCACTGCCGTCCTCAACTGTCTGCGTAATTCCGGCAACACCTCATGTGCGAACCACGGGTTCTTTTTAAGCCAGATGTTGTTGCGCGGGCTGGGGTGCGGCAGAGGCCAGAGTGTCGGGGCGAATTCCCGCCATGCTTGCACCGTCTCCGTGAGCGTCCCCTTGGCGCGCGCGCCGAGATGCCAGTCCAGCGCGTAGCTTCCAATGACGAGCGTGAGTTTTACGGCGGCGAGTTCGCGGAGGATTTTCTCGCGCCACGCGACGGCACATTCGGGGCGCGGCGGCAGGTCGCCGGATTTACCCGTGCCGGGATAACAAAAACCCATCGGCAAAATCGCCACGCGGCTTGCGTCGTAAAATGTTTCGCGGTCAAGACCGAGCCAGTCGCGCAGGCGGTCGCCGCTGGCGTCGTCGAAGGGAACGCCCGATGCGTGAACCTTGCTGCCCGGCGCCTGCCCGGCGATGAGGATACGCGCAGTGCGGGAGATTTGAAAAACCGGTCGCGGTCCGAGTGGCAGATGTGCCGTGCATAGGGTGCAGGCGCGGATTTCCGTCTGCAGTTGGGTGAAGGCGTCCGCTTTCATGGTGGGTCGGAATCGGTCCCTGGCGTTTGCTTCCCCGGGATTGCGGCAGGTCTGCGGAACGGGTTATTTCGCCTTGTCCCCTGGCACTCTTGGTTCCTTTCCTCCCACCGGCTTCCCTTTGGGTGATGCCTCTGTTGAAGGCCGGTCGCTGGAGGGGCGAGGCGGCCGCGGGGGGAGCGAGCGGAACTCGCAGCGAAATGCGTCCCGCGAAAATCCAAAGCCTTCGAGGAATCGATCCACCGGTGCCCGAATGGCGACTGCTTTCCGGGTGAATGGGTCCGTATAGGCCAGGCCCGTTGCCCGCAATCCCATTGGCCCTCCCGTTGTATCGCCGTAAAGCTCATCTCCCTCGATCGGGCAATCCGCCGCAGCCAGGTGCAGCCGGATTTGATGGGTTCGTCCGGTGACCGGACGCGCCTCGATGAGGTATCTTCCCGGGCTCGCGCCGATGACCCGAAAGGCTGTCTCGGCTTCCTTTCCTGCGGAGTCCACTTCCATCCGTCCATAGTCCCCCTCCACCGGAGCAATTGGGTCCCGGCAGACCCAGGCCTCCTGATTCGGTTTACGGTTGGTCACGGCGAGATAGACCTTTTCCATCCGGCGGGCTTCGAAGAGATCGGCGTAGGTGCGCAAGCCTCCGGAACTTTTGCAAAAGAGCAGAACACCAGACGTCTCGGCATCGAGCCGATGGACATGTTGCAGGCCGGTCAGCCCGCGCGACCGGGCCCAAAAATGGCCCGCGGCGATGGAGGAGGTCAAAGCCGCCTGCAAATTGCGTGAGGTCCGCTGCCAGGTAAACGGGACCAGCATCCAGCCGACAGGCTTGTCGATGGCCAGCACCGAACGGTCCTCATACAGAATGGGAATCGGATCGCTGCCCTGGAGCGGGATGTGGGTCGGTTTTGCCAAGAGCGTCCAGCTAACCGGAGATGGGCGTCCGGGGCAAGCCGCCGTGCAGTCGTTGACCCCCAATCATCGATTTTGACCAACAGCGCCTTGTTCCCTGCCTCCCGAATTGCCCGGAACCCCGGTTCATTGCTCCGTTGCGATCCAGCCGGATGATGAGGCGTTCGGGTAACCGACCCGCTTCACGAAACGCCCTGCAAATTGACGCTGACAAAATCCATCGGCATCGGTCTGCTGTATCCATGAAATCCACCCTCCGACTGGTCTTGATGACCGCCGCCACTCTGGCCGTAGCCGAAGACATCCCGACCTACCTGACTCCGGAGGCGGGTGGTCCCGATTTCCTGGCCCAGGGCGAATATAAAAATGACTGGGGTGGTTCGCAGGTCATTGCACTCGGCGACAACCATTTTCGGATGGTCACCTATCCCGAGGGACTTCCCGGCGCCGGTTGGAATCAACAGGTCCGGACAGAAGTTCCCGGACAGCGGGACGGTGACATGATTCGTTTCACCGGAGAAAACGGTTATCACGCGGAGTTATCGGGTGGAAAGATCTCAGTTACCACCGCTTCCGGTGGACCGTATCTCATGGAAAAGACGTCGCGGCTGAGCCCCACTCTTGGAGCAAAAGCTCCCGCGGGTGCGGTGGTCCTCTTTAATGGGACCAGCGCCGACGGTTGGGAAGGGGGCCATCTGGATGACCGGAAGCTGCTGTTTGCGGGTTGCAAGAGCCGTCAATTCTTTACCAACTTCACGGCGCACGTGGAATTCCTGCTGCCCTTCAAGCCGCTCGGACGCGGCCAGGATCGCGGCAATAGCGGTGTGTATGTCCAGGATCGCTACGAAGTCCAGGTGCTGGACTCGTTCGGGCTCAAGGGGGAGAACAACGAGTGTGGCGGCATCTACACCCAGGCCAAGCCTGCCGTCAACATGTGCTTCCCTCCCTTGACCTGGCAGACCTACGACATTGATTTCTCGGCGGCGACCTTCGATGCCGCGGGAACAAAGACGGCCAATGCCCGACTGACGGTGAAGCACAACGGGGTCTTGATTCACGAAAATCTCGAGCTCAAGGGCCCCACCCCGGGCAACGGTCGCAAGGAAAGCTCAGAAGGGGGGCCGTTCTTCCTCCAGGGTCACGGCAATCCGGTGTTCTACCGCAACATCTGGGTTGTTCAAAAGTAGTCAGGCGTTTGACCCGGCTCCGAGGCTCCGTGAACACGATTCCATGAGAACGATGCGCCATCGGGTTTGCCTTCCCGTGCTCGCTGCCGTCGCCGGATGCATCGTCTCTCTGGCGGTCACGGCGGCGGAAACCGCGAATCCGAAGGCGTCGGAGGCCGCCCGCAAGGTGCTGGCCTATTTCCATGAATTGTCGACCCGGACCGAGGGACCGCGTCTGTTATCAGGGCAGTTCAGCGATTTCGGAGAGGGCGCCGGTCTGGGGTTGATGGAGCAAATCCATGATCGAACGGGTCATTGGCCGGCGATGATCGGGGTGGATTATGCAGATTTTGGCCGCGGGGGTCTGACCGTGGTCAAGCCCAACGCCGCGGCCAGTGCCTACTGGCATCAAGGCGGACTCGTGACGGTCAGCGCCCACCTCTATAATCCAGCCAATCCGAAGGGGGGCGGATTGCGGGATAAGGGCGTCCGTTTCTCAACCTTGTTGGAGCCAGGCGAAACCCGGGAACGATGGCTGAAGGAAATGGAGCAGTTGGGCGATGGACTCGAGGCGCTTCAGCGCGATGGCGTCGTGGTCCTGTGGCGTCCTTTTCACGAGATGAATGGTGGGTGGTTTTGGTGGGGGGCCCAGGAACCCACCGAATTCATCGCCGTGTGGCGTGAGATGTTCACCTACCTGTCCAAAACCCGTGGCCTCGACAATCTGCTTTGGGTTTATGCCCCCAACCACGGAGACAAGACGGCCGTCTATTATCCAGGGGACAACTTTGTCGACCTGGTGGGATTCGATGCCTACACCGATTTCATCGATCCCGGACATATTCGTGGCTATGCCGAACTGGCGGCGTTGCCCAAGCCATTTGGATTTTCCGAGTTTGGCCCTCATGGACCCCAGAAACCACCCGCTGATTTTGATTACCGTCGTTTTCTGGCCGGAGTAACCAATCATTTTCCCAAGGTCCGCTACTTCAAATCGTGGAATGGGGGATGGAGCCTGGGAACAAACCAGTTTACTCGCGAATTCCTCAGTGATCCGGTGGTGATCAATCGGGAGAACCTTCCGGTTGGTCTTGCCGGTCAGCCGGCACGGAAGTGAGCGGATTCCGGCCTTTCCCCTTTCCCCGGGTGGGCTGATACCCAGGGGACCGACAGTATTGTCACCGACACGTCCGCCGGGTGGGACATCCCATGACTGCGACCGGTTCGGTGGCGGTCCTGCGGCGCATGGCCTCATTCAACAATCGTTGCGGCACAATGCCTGAACTCCAAAAGTTGCCTTGACCGGTGTACGACCACGGGTTGAACGTCCATAAAATGTTGGTTGTGTCCCGGATATCCGCTTCCAACCACTTCCCACTCCCTGCATGAAGATCGATTGGAAAACGCTGTTTGTCGCATGGCTGTCGCTGCCGCTTCTCGGTGACGCTCCCCCGCTGCTCTTTCAACAACCGACCCTGAGCCGTGACTTTGTCGTCTTTGTCCACGCGGGGGACCTCTGGCGGGTGGCGCGGAGTGGAGGGGATGCCGTCCGATTGACCACTCATGCAGGGCGCGAGCAACACCCGTCCTTCTCGCCAGATGGACACACGATTGCCTTTACCGGCGAATATGACGGCAATGCGGATGTTTATCTGATCCCGGTGGAAGGTGGAATTCCCGCCCGACTCACCTCACATCCCGGTGCGGATGTGGTGATTGGCTGGGGCTCCCGACGGGCAACGGGTGCTCTTCCGGTCTGCCCGGAATAATCCGGTGGATGGGGGTCGACTGTTCACCGTTGCCACAAATGGCGGACCGGCCACGGAGATCCCGCTGCCGCTGGCCGAAGAGGGTTCCTTTTCTGCGGATGCCAGTCATCTGGCCTATGTGCCACAATTACAGTGGCAACGAGCTTGGAAGCGGTATCACGGTGGACAAACCAAGCCCATCTGGATCGCCAACCTGGCCGATTCATCGGTTCAAAAACTTCCCAGGGAAAACTCCAATGATTTCAATCCCCTGTGGGTGGAGGACACCATTTTCTTCCTATCGGATCGCCACGGTCCGGTAACGCTTTTTGCCTATGACCTCAAGACCCAGGGGGTCCGGGAGGTCGTCAAGAACGAAGGTCTGGACTTCAAGTCAGCTGGGGCGGGACCCGGGGGCATTGTGTGTGAACAATTTGGCCGTCTCTGGTTGTATGATCTTGGCTCCGCCCAGACCCATCCCATCGACATTCATCTGACGGCAGATTTTGCAGAGGTGCGGCCTCATTTCAAAAAGATCGAGGGCAAGGAATTGAAGGAGGGGCGCCTTTCACCAACGGGTCAGCGGGCCGTTTTTGAAGTCCGGGGTGAGATTCTTACCGTCCCAGCCGAGAAGGGCGAAACTCGAAATCTGACCCGTTCGCCGGCAGTGGCGGATCGCAATCCCGCGTGGTCGCCGGATGGTAAATGGATCGCGTATTTCAGTGATGCTTCAGGTGAATATGCCCTGCATCTGCAAGAGCAGAGCGGGGCCGGGGAACTCCGGAAGATCTCACTGGGACAGCCCCCTTCATTTTTTTATGACCCGGTCTGGTCGCCGGATTCCAAACATATCGCCTTTAGCGACAAACGGTTGAATCTCTGGCGGGTGTCCGTCGAGGGCGGTACCCCCGTTCTGGTGGATACCGACCCCTACAATCGCGGTTTTCTCCCTTCGTGGTCGCCCGCGAGCCGTTGGATTGCCTATGGCAGGACGCTCCCCAACCGGCATCAGGCGGTGTTCCTTTACAGCCTGGCCGATGGGGTTAAACAACAGGTGACCGACGGGTTGAGCGACGCGATCAGTCCCCAATTTTCTGACAGCGGACTCTACCTGTACTTCGCCGCCAGCACCGATATTGGCCCAAGTCTTGGCTGGGGCGATTTGTCCGCCATCAACCATCCGGTGACCCGAAGCCTGTACCTGGTTGTCCTCGACAAGACTCTTCCATCGCCGCTGGCACTGGAAAGCGATGAGGAAAAGGTGGAGTCGGACAAACCGGAAAAGTCGAAAGAGGGGGACAAACCGGCGGGTGCGGATGCCAGGCCCGAATCAGGGGGAACGGCCAAGGCGGGAGAGTCGCCTAAAAAGGATGAAGCCGGAACGACGACCAATGCAGCACCGGCGGCCATTCGGATCGACCTTGAAAACCTCAGCCAGCGTATTGTGGCCGTGCCGATGCCGGCAAAAAACTACCTCGGGCTCGTTGCGGGCAAATCGAACGCTCTTTGGGTGGTGGAAGGTCCGGCATTGAACCCACTGGAGGAGGACGAGGGCCCCGAACTCACCCTGCACAAATTTGATTTGGCCAAGAGAAAGTCTGAGAAGTTTCTGGAAGGCATCAAGGCATTCTCCCTCGCTGATAAGCGGGAAAAATTGCTCTATCAAAAGGACGATGGGTGGTTCATCGCGGGCATCGATGCAGCCCCGAAACCGGGAGAAGGGGGATTGAAGTTTGCGGACGTTCAACTGTCCATCGATCCCCGGGCCGAATGGAGGCAGATGTACGACGAGGTCTGGCGCCTGGAGCGCGATTTCTTTTATGATCCGCATTATCACGGCCTCGACCTGGCAGCCACGGCGGCAAAGTACCGCCCTTATTTGAATGCGCTGACCTGCCGGTTCGACCTGAACTATCTCTTTGAGGAGATGCTCGGAGAACTGTCAGTGGGGCACCTGTTCGTGGGAGGCGGAGATTTGCCGATGCCACCCCGGGTGAAGGTGGGACTTTTGGGGGCGGACTTCAGGGTGGAAAATGGACGGTATCGATTTGCCCGGATTCTCAACGGTGAAAATTGGAATCCAGAGCTCCGGGCACCCCTCACCGAGCCCGGGGTCAATGTGGGGGTGGGTGAGTATCTCCTGGCGGTGGATGGCGTCGATTTGACTGGCAGTGAGGAAATCTATTCCCGCTTTCAGGACAAAGCCGAACGGGCCGTGATCCTCCGGGTGGGGCCGAATCCCGATGGCACCGCGGCCCGGGATGTCAAACTCAAGCCCATCGCCGATGACCACGCCTTGCGCTACCATGCCTGGATTGAGGATAACCGGCGCACCGTGGATCGGTTGAGCAGTGGCCGGGTGGCCTATGTGCATGTGCCCGACACCGCCGCCGAAGGGTACACCAGCTTCAATCGCTACTTCTTCGCTCAAATCGACAAGGCCGGATTCGTCATCGACGAACGGTACAACCACGGCGGGCAGATTGCCGATTATGTGGTCGATTACCTTCGCCGGACTGTCATGAACTATTCCACCACCCGCGAAGGGGAGGATTTGTCGTTCCCGCTCGCAGCGAGCCCTGGTCCCAAGGTGATGCTGATCAATGAGTTTGCCGGGTCCGGTGGCGATGCGCTGCCATGGCTCTTTCGCAAGGCCGGTGTGGGCACGCTGGTGGGAAAGCGGACGTGGGGGGGATTGATTGGTATTGGAGGATATCCGCCCCTGTTGGACGGGGGCCGTGTGACTGCACCCCACTGGGCCATTTACGGGACAAAGGGTGAATGGGAGGTCGAAAATGTCGGCATCGCCCCCGACGTCGAAGTGGAATACGATCCCAAGGCATGGCGCGAAGGTCATGACCTTCAGTTGGAAAAGGCCGTGGCCATTGCCCTCGAGAGCCTCGCGAAAAATCCGCCGGTCAAGCAACGGCGACCCGCCTATCCCAATTATCATTCCAAGTGATGGGAGGTGTGGCGGGAGTCGTGGCGGTCCAAATGCAACGCAACGCAGATGCCGGACGCGGAGACCCATGTCTTGACAAATCAGAATAAAACAGTTGGAAATTAAGAAAGTAATTCCACTCACCTCTTTCGCCCCGGCGATATTCACTGACCACCGACACAACCTTTTCTGACATGAACCTCGTCGAAAAATTCTCCCGCAGCTGGCAGCTCTTTCGGGCATCGGTCAGCGTCCTCCAGCAATACCCAAAACTTCTGGTGTTCCCGGTGGTGACCACTCTCTTCACCGCCGTCATTCTCTTGTTTTTTGTCACCCCATTGGCCTTGCAACAAACGGGGTACCGGTACACCCAGCCCGAGCATTGGCAGGCGGTCTGGGAAAGCGTGTTCCACAATGAACCGAATTCAGCTGCGCCCGCCCCCGGTGGCACACTGGAAGATGGTTCCGCTGCCACGGCGGCACCGTCGACCGTCCCGCATCACCGGACCCGACTCCACCGGGCAAGCGCTGGCTCGGGGGACCCCGAAAACAATGTGCAACTCACCCCGCTGGGGATGGCTTATTTTGCAGCGGCCTACCTTTTATCAATGATCCTGGCCACCTACTTTAATGTCGCCTTCTATCACGAGATTCTGGCGTCGCTCCGGGGCGATGGCGTTTCGATCCGACGCGGGCTTCAATACGCCCTGACCCGCTGGCAGGCGATTCTCCTTTGGGCTTCCTTTGCCGGTCTGGTGGGTCTGGTCATCCGGCAGTTGGAGGAACGGGTTGGAATTATCGGCAAGCTGGTGTTGAGCCTCGTGGGAACCGCGTGGAGCGTTGCTTCCATCTTTGTGATTCCTGTGGTCGTCACCGATACGGAATCCGTCAATCCCTTTCATATGTTGAAGAAATCCGCAATGACCCTGAAGCAGACCTGGGGTGAGGCGCTGATTGGGTTTGCCGGGGTGCGACTCGGGGGAGTGGTGCTGATGTTGGCTTCGTTGGTTTTCCTGGGACTGGCTCTGGCCGTTTCCGTTGTGACCGAAAATTTTTGGTTCATTGGAGTGACCGGGGCCTTCTGGTTCGCGGGCATGATTGTGTTGAACTATGTCCTCAGCGTCGCCAATCACGTCTACCGCTGCGCCTTGTTCCTCTATTCGACCGAACAGACGATTGTTCAGCCGTACAACCTGGAGATGTTGCAAATGGCCTGGAAGATGAAAAAGGCGAAGTAGCCCGGCAGGTGGTATCGGCGGATTCCGGACATCTCGGCTGCCCGTCCGGAGTCGGAAAGTAGGGGTTGCAGGAATGGTCCTGGCTGATAATGGTCAGTCGCTGCAACCCCGTTTCATGCGTCATCTCAAGAGCCTCTATGTCCAGGTCCTGATCGCCATTTTCATCGGCGCGACGGTCGGCCATTTCAAAAGTGATTGGGGCGTCGAACTAAAGCCCCTGGCGGATGCCTTCATCAAGATGATCAAGGCATTGATGGCACCGATCATTTTTCTGACGCTGGTCTCGGGAATCGGAGGGGTGGGGAACCTTCGCAAGGTGGGACGGATGGGGCTCAAAACGGTCATCTATTTTGAGGCGGCAACCACGGTGGCCCTGGTGTTGGGATTGGTGGTGGTGAATCTGGTCCGTCCCGGTGACGGCCTCCATATCCATCCGGATTCGTTGGATGCCTCGGCAGTTCAAGGTTATGCAGCCGCAGCCCGGCGGATGACGGTGGCCGATTATTTTCTCAACCTGATTCCAGAAACCGCGGTGGGCGCGTTTGCCGCCAGCGATGTGTTACCGGTGCTGGTCCTGGGGTTGCTGGTCGGCACCTCTCTGGTTCGGCTCGGCTCTCGCGGGCAGGTGGTTCTGGATCTCTCCCAGCGCCTCTCGGAGGTCCTGATGGGTGTCGTGGCCATTGTCATGCGCTTTGCTCCGCTTGCCGCACTCGGTGCCATGGCCTATACGGTCGGAAAGTTTGGCCTTCACAGCCTGGTCTCCCTCGCTCGGTTGATGGCCTGTGTGTACCTGACGTGCGGGTTGTTTATCGTGGTGGGATTGGGAACCGTCCTCCGGGTTCTCGGGCTCCGTTTATGGCCGCTGCTG
>CAIPFS010000695.1 GCA_903864375.1 uncultured Verrucomicrobiota bacterium | reverse complement strand
TGGTGTCGATCAAGTCACCCTGGAAGCCCGGGCCTACGGAGTGGCAAGGACACTGGACCCGTTCCTCGTCAATTCCGTCGTCTGATTCATCGGACCCGAGTACCTCTTTGATGAGCGACAGATCATTCGCGCTGGATTGGAAGACCACTTCATGGGGAAATTACTGGGTCTGCCCATGGGGGTGGATGTTTGTTATACCAATCACGCCGCTGCGGATCAGAATTCGGCCGACAACCTTCTCGTGCTTCTTGCCACCGCCGGTTGCAATTATTTCATGGGAGTGCCCTGTAGCGACGACGTCATGCTGAACTATCAATCGACCAGTTACCATGATGCCGCCGGCGTCCGACAGTTGTTGAATCTTGGTCCGGCCCCTGAGTTTGGTGAGTGGCTGGAGGCTCATGGCCTCTATCGTCACGGTAAATTGGTTGACGATCCCACTTCAGCAGAACGCTGGCTCAAGGAAATGACCCGACTCCTTCCCTCTTCATGAACAGTGACCTGAGTCCCCTGCCCGGATCCGACCATTCTGTGTCATCCCCACCGGCACCTTCGATGGTGGCGGTTCAATCCATCACCCCGGCACGACTTCTGACCGGGCGCGCCGGCCCCAGCTATCGGACCCGCACGCAATTGGAACTGCGCCGGGACCACGCGGTCGCGCAGGATGCGGTCCTGGGAGAGTTTCAAATGGAACAGGACCTGCCGACCGATTTAATTGCCCAACTTGGCCTGTTTGAAGTGCAGACACTGGCCCGGTCCAAATCGGAATACCTTCTGAGACCGGATTTGGGAAGATGCCTGGGTGCCGACGCCGAGCAGAGACTGCGCGCCAGGTGCCGTACCGCCGCGGAGCTTCAGATTGTCGTGGGTGACGGTTTGTCAGCGGCTGCGACACGGCAGCAAGTGCCTGCTCTGCTGCCCGAATTGATCCAATGCGCCACCGCCCAGGGTTGGTCGATCGGGCAGCCGTTTTGTATCCGTTACTGCCGCGTCGGGGTCTTGAATGAAGTCGGAAGAATCCTGGGCCCCCAAGTGGTGGTCCTGCTGGTGGGTGAGAGACCTGGTCTCGCCACCGCCGAAAGCCTGAGCGCCTATCTCGCCTTCCGTCCGCGTCGAGGACAGACGGATGCTCACCGCAATCTGATATCGAACATCCATTCCCGGGGAGTACCAACGGGCGAGGCCGTTGAACGAATCCTGTCCCTCGCAGCACAGATTCGCGATCGCCAGACCAGCGGTCCAAAGATCAAGGAAGGTCATCCGTCCGTCGCCCTTCCCCGCGTTGTCGCCTTTTCCTGATCGACTCGATTACCGGCGGATGTGCAACTCACACTCACCGGGAAACACCCACCTCTCGACCGTGGCCTGGAGCGGGGCACCCCACATTTCCAAGGGGAAAAGGTTGGTCCAGAACCCGGTTGGAAGGCAATTCTTCCAACCGAACCGCCAGCCGGTATCCCAACTACCACCGGATACGATAAAACCGGCCCGGATGACTCGCGAAGGTTGAATCGGTAAAGGCGCTGACTCCGTTGGAAGGATCGGAGCTGCCGGGAACGAAGCTGATGCTGTTGGTGCTGATGGGCACCCACTGTGGGGGGGCGATCACGGAAGTTGCCTCCACCACCACGGAGGAGTTCGTCGCCCAGGTGATCAGAAATCCAAATCCCTTGTCGGAAATTCCGACGGAAGAACCGGTCGTCAGAATGACGGGATTCAGGAATGCACAAACGGCGGTGGGCGCACCACCGTAGGTTTTTCCCCAGCCGGTGGCCCCGGGAAGATAGCAGACTGTGGTCGGAGATTCGGTGAACAGCGTCAAGGAATCGGTGGTGGGCGGATGGCCCTCAAAATTGGCCAGCAACAGGACCGGACATTGGGCAAACGCGGCGGTTCCGACATTGGTGACGCTTCCGGGAATCGTAATCACCGGAAGCTTGGTGCAACCAAAGAAGGCATATTGCCCAATCCGGTTGACGCTCGGCGGGATGCTGATGTTCGTCAGGCGGTAGCAGTACTGAAAGGTATAGTCACCGATTCGCCCCACTCCCACGGGAATCTCGACATCGGTCAGACTGGAACAACCGTAGAAGGCACCATTTCCCAGATTGATCGTACCGCTGGGGATCTCAATGGAAGTCAGACTGGAACCCGAAAATGCAAACGCGCCGATGGTCGTGACGCTGTTCGGAATATTGACGTGATTGAGGCTGACGCCCGAAAATGCCCCGTTTCCGATGGTGACAACCCCATTGGGGATGGTGTAGGTGGCGGCGGTGATGCCCAACGGATACTGAATCAAGACACTCCGCTTCTTGTCGAAAAGCACGCCCGCCAGACTGCTGTAGACGGTATTCAGGGGATCCACCTGGATTTCAGACAACCGGGAACATTGATTGAGGGCATTGGCCGCAAGAAAGGTTACCGTTTTGGGTATGGAGATGCTGGTCAACCGCGAGCAACTCGAGAAGGCAAACTGCCCTACGCTGACCACTCCGTTCGGAAGATTCGCATCGGACAGGCTGGTACCCGCAAACGCGTAATCCCCGACCGAAACCGTGGTCAGCGGGAGGGGGGCGTTCGTGAGTTTGCCACATTGAAAAAATAGATAATTTCCAATGTTGAAAACCGTGTTGGGAATCACCGCGTCGGCCAGGCTGGCGCACCCGGAGAAGGCCGAATCACCGATCAGGCTGACGCCGACCGGGAGTGAAATGGAATTCAACTTCACGGACCCACTGAAGGCATCGTCCAGAAGGCTCTTGATCCCAGGGGGGACGGTCACGGATGTCAGCTTGGACGCCTGGAATGCCCCGTACCCAATTGTCGTAACAGTGGCGGGGATCGAATAATCCGCCGTCGTCAATGCTTCAGGGTACCGATACAGAATCGTCAGGTTCTTGTCGAAAAGCACTCCATCCTGGCTGGAATAGTTTGGATTCGACGCATCCACGTTAAAGGCGAGAAGACCACCGCAATATTGAAAGACATAGTCCCCCAGACTCACGACACTGGCGGGGATGTCGACTTGAACGAGCCCGGAGGAGGCAAAGGCATAATCTCCAATGATCGCCACCTTCCCTGGAATGACCACATGGGACAGCCCGGAGCAGCCATAGAACGCGTAGTCCGAAATATTGGTGACCGTGTCCGGTATGGTAACGCCGGTTAACTTGGCGCATTGATAGAAGACATGGGATCCGATGCTCGTCACCGGCAAGCCCTCTACAACCGGCGGGATGACCGCAAGGTTGGAGGAACAGTCATAGCCGGTGATGGTGATGGCTCCACCCGAATTGATATAGCTGAAACCGTTGGTGGATTGTGCCCGGGCAAATTCCCCGCCCCCAATCAGAAACAGCAAAGCCAGGAACCGGGACCGGACCAACGCCTTCTCCCGGGTCATTCGACGCGCAAAACTGTTGAACGTAGATGGGAATCGATTCATGGAACTCATTTTTTTGAAGATGATGCCAGCGCACGGTGGCGGGCTTCGATGGCCCGCCTTTTTAAGGAAAACGGGTGGCGTTGACCTGTGGGTGTGCTTTTTGACCTACATCCTTGACAAGGCATCTTAACGTGATGACCTAGGATATCTGACGAACCTTTGAAGGCAAGACGCAAATTGGACCAGACAAAAGCCCGACAAAACGAGTTTGTCGGGCTCTGAACTGAATCCACACCGGCGAACCGGACGCCACGGCGGTGGATTAGGGCCTCGGCAGGCTGCGGTAGTAGCGCACCGCACCCGGTTCGGCAGCGTCAGTCACGACGGACGAACCACCCAGCATCCGCACGTTGGTCGAGAAGCTAGTCCAGTTGGTCAGGTCCAGGTAACGCAACTTCAATTGCTCCCCGAAGAGAATGTCCTGAATGAACGCGTTGGTCCGATTGGCGCGAAGCAGCGCAACAGCCTTGGAAGTCTGGTTCGAATCCTTCAACCAGATGAGCGAGAGGTCGTCCATTGTATTCTGTGCCACCTTGACGCCCCCGGCTGTCAGGATACCCGTCAGGGATACCGATCCATTCTCCGGGCGCCCAGCAGCCAGCCAGCGAGACGGATCTATCGGTCCCTGGCCATTTTTTGCCGTCACGACGATGTAGGTGGCATCCAGAAGATGTTGATGCGCAAGGCCGCTGACGATTCGCTTCAACGCCCCGTCCACATCGTTCAACGCATTTCCCAGCGAGGCCGATGGAGTGCCGGCGGCATCCAGATAGCCGCCCGGCCCAAGATTCTGGATTCCGTCCCGGCTGACATCGGCTGAGATCTTTTGCGCCACGGATCCGGATTGAAAATTGAATCCAAAAAGGGTGGGTACCGGTCTGTCTTCCAGATTGGCGTGATCACGCCCTGCAATCTGGTGAAGAAGGGCCTGCACCTTGAATTCATCGTCGTCGCGTGCGTTCAGCGAACTGGCGGTCCCGATCAGGCCAAATCGATTGGTGGCATCGATCTCCGGGGTGTAAAGATCGGCAACTCCCTTCCCCGAAGGTCCATTTTACAATTCCTAGGAGGGATGCTTGTCACTCCACGCCGTGTAACCGCCTGCGGCGCGAACAACTTCAAAGAGGGTGTTGACCTTGAGAAAATCGTGCGGGTAAACCGGAAGCAGGTGGAATTGAAGTTTCACAAAGTCCGATGAACGGACCATCGTTTACATCCTTAAACGATAATGTTACGACACGATTCCGCTTCGTCAACGGTCGGGTGAAATCCGGCCTTCCAACCGCTTCCTTTGGATCCTCAGCGCCCGGTGAATCCACCCGCGTCTATTGGCCGAAACTGGGCCGATCCGAGGAATTCACCATCCAGAGGACCAAAAGCAGGAATGACAGCAGCACGAGCGCCGTCACCACACCAGCCACCACCGGTGAGGTTGGCTTGGCGACTTTCATCATTTTTTGTTATTTTGCTTTTGCCGGAACACGCGAAATCAAGGCAGGGGATGATGTCTGGAGGAAGGCGGGGTTTTCGCCTCCACGGATAGTGCTCTAATGCCTCTGAATCGCAACCGTTAAAAATCCCCTTCCGCATGTTTCGAAGCTCCAGCCATTGAAATTCCGGTCAGCCGGAAAGCTGCCCCGGGGGGGCAACCCGTGTCACGGGCATCTTCCGGGACCGATAGGCGGAGGGAGCCCGCTTTCAGATGACAGGGATGACCACAGCAGATGGAGCTTCGCTACCGTTCCACGGCGGGCGAATCCGGGGGTATCGCCCGAAGGATGGCGGCCACCACTTCACTCGCATGCCGGGCAACAATGGGTTCGTTGACGGCCTCCGGATTTTGACCCTCCTGACCACCGGCGAGGTCGCTCAAACTGCGGGCAATGACGAACGGAACATGGTTGGCCCAGCAGACCTGCGCCACGGCTGCGGACTCCATGTCGAGGCACTCTGCATGCCAGACTCGAAAGGCCCATTCCCGGTAGGCGCGATTGTCGCAAAATACCGAACCGCTGATGCCCGTGCCTCCCACCTCGATCCGACACTCACGTCCTGCGTAGGTAAACCCGGGAAGCCCGGGAACGGCGCGGCGTGCGAAAGCCAACAATCGGGGATCCGCCGGAAAGGAGTCAACGGCATGAACCATCGAATCACCCTCCCGGATGACCTGGACATCGACGGGAAAAATGAAACCAAAGTTCTCGTACTTTTGCTGAAAACCGGAATCGAATCGGTACCCCTTTCCGTCCGGCTGGGGATTGAAGTAGGCCGCTTCGGCATGGACCGCCCAGCGCTCGGGGATGACGACATCGCCCACCCCGTGGGAAGGATTGATTCCTCCGGCAACTCCGGCAAAAAACACCGTGGTCACGCCCAGACGATCGATGGCCCACTGGGTGGTCATCGCCGCATTCACCATGCTGACACCCGAGGGTAGCAGCACAAGATCGTGACCGGCATATCGGACAAAGTGACAGGGAACGCCATTGACCCGGCGCACGCGCTCCGGCGGGCGGTCTCCCATAAAGGTCCCCTCATTGGCCCGTGTTTCCGGGCCGAAGGCGGAAAAGATGGCATAAAGCGGAGCCTGATGATGAGCGTGTGAGTCCGACTGACCGGAGCGGGTCGAACAACCACCGGCGATGAACAAAACCAGAGTCGTCACCTGCAACAGTGGACCGATGCTTCGGACGGCATTCATCGGGCGATCAGGTGAAAAAGGAAGAGCAGTGCCAAAACATAGGCCAAAGGGCGCACGGTCCGTCCGCGTCCGATGAGGAGGTTCAATCCCACATACACAACGAACCCGAGGGAAATTCCCTCCGCAATGCTGAAGGTCAATGGCATTGCCAGCATGGTGACGACTGCCGGCACCGCCTTGCTAAAATCCTTCAGGTCCAGGTCCACAACGCTTTGCATCATGAAGATGCCAACGATCACCAGAGCCGGCGCAGTGGCCGCCGCCGGAATGATGCTGATCAGTGGATTAAGGAACAACGCCAGCAGAAAACAAACGGCGGTGGCCACCGCCGTCAATCCCGTCCTTCCGCCCGCCTCGACGCCGGCGGCGGATTCAATGTAACTCGTCACCGTGGAAGTGCCGAGACTGGAGCCGATCATGGCGGCGGCAGCATCCGCAGCCAGTGCCCGACCCAACCGGGGAAGATTGCCATTCGAATCCAGCAGCCCGGCACGCTGGCAGACCGCGATCAGCGTTCCCATATTGTCGAATAAGTCGACAAAAAGAAGGGCCAGTAGAAGGGGAAGACAGGCCTGCCAATGAGTCCAGAAATAGGTGAGGTCCAGCTTGAGAAACAGTGGAGCGAGCGAAGGTGGGGCGGCAAAAAGTTGGGTTGGATGGGGAGTCAGCGTGCCACCATCGGGTGCCGGCAGGAACAACCCGATGAGCGTCAGGATGCCAATGGTGAGGATGATCGCCCCCGGTACTTTGCGCCAGACCAGCACCGCGGCCAGAATCAACCCTCCAAGAACCAGCAAGGGAGCGGGTTGACCAAAATTTCCGAGGGTGACATAGGTGACGGGATTGGCGACGACCACCCCGCCCCCCTTGAGTCCGATGAAGGCGATGAAGAGCCCGATGCCGCAGGTGATGGCCAGCTTCATCTCCTGGGGGATGGATTCGATGATTTGGCGCCGGATACCGGTCACACTCAGAACAAAAAAGATGACGCCTCCGTAAAAGACCAATCCCAACGCGGCTGGCCAAGGAATTTTGGCACCGAGGCAGAGACCGAATGCGAAGAAGGCATTCAACCCCATGCCCGGGGCGAGGGCGATGGGGTAGTTGGTTGCGATCGCCATGACCAGGGTCATCAGCGCCGATGCGAGGGCAGTGGCGGTGATCAAAGCGCCCTTGTCCATCCCCGCCTGGCTAAGAACCGAAGGATTGACGGCCAGGATGTAGGCCATGGCCGCGAAGGTCGTCAGTCCGGCAATGGCTTCCCGGCGCACATTGGTCGAGTGCGCCTCCAACTTGAACCAGCGGGTGAGCATGGGATGATTAAAATTCAAGGTTCCAACGGCGTCGGGCATACCCATACGCCACGGGATGAACCGATTTCAACCGCTCGGGCCAATCGGTTCCGCCAAACTGCTTTTCGAACGATTCCAACGACTGGCGGTAGCTGGAGAGCAACCGGGCCTTCAAGGCTGGTTCCGCGAAGGACCAATGAAGGCTGTTGGTCCCCATGGAGGTCAATTCGGACCAGCTGACATTGAATTCCGTCACCGCCGTATAATATTCCTCGGTCATTCCTGCATCCCACATGCCGGAATCATCGGTCGAAAGAGCGACCGGAATTCCCGTCCGAAGATACTCGGCAAAGGGATGCTCCCGGTAATCCTTCACATACTCCAATAACAGGTTGGAAACCAGGTTGATTTCAACGAGGGCAATGCCGGACCTCAGATGGAGCAGGAGGTCATCGTCGGTAATCAGATTGACGCCGTGCCCCAGACGCGTGGCCCCCAGGAGCAAGGTGTCCCGCCCGTGTGCATTGGGTTCATCTGCCTCGCCGCCATGAATGGAGAGCCCCACCCCGGCATAGCGGTGCCGCATCTGCCGATAGATGTCCAGGAACCGCCTCGGATAGCCTTTGTTGTTGTCTTCACGGCCCGCCATATTGATTCCGACAAACAAATCGCGGTGGCGATCCACGAAATCATAAGCGGCGGCTACCCGTTGCTCGGCATTCGGAAGGAATCGAATGACCACCACCTGGAATCGAACGGCCACTCCGGTGGCCAATGCATCCGACTGATTCAGCCGGTGGCTCATTTGCGTGTAAAATGCCTCGCCATCGACCGCCTTGCCATCCGGTGATATCCAAAAATCAGGTATCAGTTGCGGTTCAAGATACCGAACTCCTTCGGCACCGTAGCGCTTCATGGTCTCGACCAGCATCTCCATCCCGACGTAGGGATCCCGTTGAAGCGCACCCAACCTGGGCCAGATGCGTTCAAAGAATTCATCCCTTCCCTCCCCTGGCTGATCGAGTCGCAGGGAGTTAATCCACTCGGTCCGTAGCGTCCCATCCAGTTGGTCCAGGGGAAGGTATTCGGCCTGTTGGCATTCCGGCAGTGCCTGCCAGTCACGGCGGGAAATGGTGGCGAAGCGAACCCAGGAGTTGCCCTCACCGGAACAGTCGCCGGCCCGAACCCGCGTGTAGAATCGCTGACCTTCCGCTGCCAGCGCATTGGTGGCGACCCGATAGAGGTCCTCCATCCGCCAGTCACCGCCAATATGGTGGTGGAGGTCCCCGGCTTTGGGGGCTGCGTAAAGCAGCGTAAAGAGCTGGGCGGGAGTCGCCGTTCGCCGGATGGTTTCAAACTGACGTGAAAAATCCTGCGGTGCGTCGGCCCGGAGGTATTGCATCGTCCGGCACAGAGCAAGAACGGTAAGCGCTGTTCGGACCATTCCGGTCCATCGGCGGATGCGATCAGGGAGGAGGTTCATGGTGAAGGGGCTGCCGGCAACTCATCTCGATATCGTGGCCAATCCGACAAAAGGGCATGCGCGACCACACTTCCCGCCAGATAGGCGGCCTCCAGCGCCGGGCGCATTCCGGCATATTCCTCGTGGAGACTTTCGGCGGCGGATTGCCCCGGTCGTGGAACGGTAAAATTGCTTCCAGTGCGAAGGACCAACACACGCCTCGCATCGGTTCGATCGATGCCGGCAAGCCGGTGCAAGGCCGACATCAAACCGTGATCCTCCATATCGCTCATCACCATTCGGCCCTCACCATGGGTGTGAATCCGAACCCAGTCGGAGGCCCATTGATTTTGATGGAGCCCGTGCCAGTAACGACCGGACGCCAGACAATCACCGACAATGATTTGGGCCGGCAACCGGGCCATCGGCCAGGAGGTAAACGATTGCCGGTGTTTGGAGGCTCCCGGGGAATCCGGGAGGGAAATGCCTTTGGAAAGCTGATACGCCCACTGGACGAGACCTGGATTCAGTTCCCATGCCATCAGTTTCGGGGCCCAGGGTGGGGGGTCCACCGCCTTGTTGGGTTCCCTTCCTCCGAGAGGCAGGATGCCATAGGGCCAGTCGGACGGCGATTCCCGGACATCGATTTCATGGGCCAGGTCGCCATCCACCACCCACCGGGCCCAGGCGGCGCTTCCCACACTGGCATACTCGGGATTGACCCCGGCAATGCCGTTGATCAACCAGTAGGTGTGGGTCAAATCGAATCGGGGATCGACCCCCAGCAGGAGCAACTGCTCGGCGCACCGCACGGTTGTCCCGCTGACACAACCGAACAGGCCATCGTCACGATATCGGACGACGTGGTCCATGCCGGGAACCCGGACGGAATTCGTCAATCCTTCCCTCTCGACCCAGAACTGGAATTCGCCGGGCTTGTCGCCGCTATCGGCGCCAATTTCAAAGGTCGAGACAATCATCACCCGGGGCTGAAACCGGGACTCCGCCACCGACCTTCCGCTCCCGATGGCCAGTCCCAATGCCATCGTCATCCCGATTTGTTTCCACCAAAATCGAACGTCCAAAGAAAAGGCCGCCGTGCGGAAGAAAAACACGGCGGCCATGACAGTCGTTGATTGGGAATTGCGAAAGCGTAAATGACGCTTGAACCCCATGAACTAGAACTTCAAGGACAGGCGACCTTCAATCCGGAAGGGCAGGTCAGCCACAATGGACTCCTGGCCGTAGACAGAATTGGGAGCACTCCAATTCTTTTCGTCTGTCACGTTCAACAGGCTCACCCGCGCATCAAACCGCTTGTGCTGGTAAAACCCTGTCAAATCCAGGGTGTATTGCGCGGGAATGCGGAGGTTGCCGGCAACGTCGTTGTTGATCTCCGTCGTGGCCACCACGTTGGCGGACGCACCGAACCCGCAGTCCAGCTTGTAACTGACCAGCACGTTGAAGAGATGGTCCGGCAATCCCTGGCGACGGTACGGACCAGGCCCTCGTGACGAGGCAAACGCGCCGTAGCTGGGATATCCAGGAATATCGGTGTTGTTGACAAAGAACTGGGTCGCGTTGACTTCGGAGTCCATATAAGAATAAC
This sequence comes from uncultured Verrucomicrobiota bacterium, assembly GCA_903864375.1. Lineage (GTDB taxonomy): Bacteria > Verrucomicrobiota > Verrucomicrobiia > Limisphaerales > UBA9464 > CAILNN01. Next base: position 6,304 of record CAIPFS010000695.1, on the reverse strand, counting down.
CGAAGGTCACGAAGAGATGCCGGTCCGGCTGGTAATTCAACTCCGCCTCGATGCCGCGGGTTCTGAAGGTGACCACCGACAGATCTTGCTGACGATCCGCACGCTCCTGCTGGAACAGGGCACCGCTGGCAAACAATTTATTGCCCAAAAGGGACACCTTGGTGCCCGCCTCATACAGAATCGCATTATTGCGCAGGTTCGAGTTGGAGTACTGGTTGTTGCCCCCGGTGGTGATACCGCCGCCATTGCCCACCGCCCCGACCGGATTCTGACTGTAATTATACGTGACGTAGCTCGAGACCTGCTCGGTCCACTTGTAGTTCAAGGAAGCATTGGCGTTGGGAAGGACAACGGTCGTGTTATCGGCAAGGTGACCATTTGCCCAGCTCACATGATAATCGGGGGCAAGGACATCGGCGCGGGCACCACCCAGCAGCGATATCCGGTCGGTGATCTTCCAGTTCTCCTGAACGAAAGGACCCACGAAAAATGCCGTGGAGGTGCCGGAATCTCCGTTGTCCGGTGTGAAGTATCGGTTTTTCCAGCTCGTTCCGGGAACCGGGAACTGCGTGAAAGGGCTCGGAAAATTGACCGAGTTAAAATAGTTGATGGAGCCATGGTCCTTGGTGATGTCCCAGGCGTTGGCCGGCTCATTGTAAAAATCGTTGTAAGCGCGCACGCTCTGGTAGCGGATGTCCAGGCCGGTGTTGATGGAATGTTTTTCCAGGGTCAGACGATACTCGGTGCGATTTTCAAACGACCAGCTCGGGTCGATGATTTCCGAATACAGGTAGGAGCTCTGGGTGTTCCGGCGGACATATTGAAAGGATGTCGTGTCGACCACCTGGGAGTCGTCGCTGAGCTTCAGAGTCTGAATCGCCTGCAAACGATACGAGACTCCCGAGGATTGATCGTCCGGACGCAGGAGGCGGTTCCGACGACTGACGGGCACCACAGGACCCAGGGCAATATTGTTCGGAAAGAATCCGGAGCCGACATTCTTTGAGTTCTGCGGATCGGTCGCGGTCGGCGACGTCCCACCGTTGTCATTCACGCCGGTCTGATAGAGGCCGTGATCGATCAGGGCCTGGGTGGGTCGGTTGATTCCAAAGTTCTCCGTGTAATTCGCCCAGAAGACTTCGCTGTCGACGAACAGTTCATAGGTATCGCTCGGCGTCCAGTTGTACGCGCCGTAGAGCGCTTCGGTCTTTTTGAAGCCGTCCACATAGTAGCTGCCGGAGCTTTCACCGGAATAACTCACCCGGTAACCCATGTTTTTCTCCTTGCCAATGGGAGCACCAAAATCCAACCCCCAGCGAAACTGATCGTACATGCCAAACTCACCAAACGTCTCGCCATGAAACTGGTCGAAGTAGGGTCGTTTGGTGATATAATCGACATACCCGCCCACGTACTGAGACGGTCCGTAGACGACCGAGGCGGGCCCCTTGACGATATTCACCGACTCCACCGAGTTGAAATTGATCGGCAATCCGTTGCCGTTGGAAGTCAATCCCACCCGGCTACCATTGACGAAGGTATCGGCGTACTGTCCACGGATGGACGGGGTGGTGGGTGCGCCAAAGTTCGAGGTCGTGTAGGAACTGGAGGTCAACTTCGAAAATTCCCGCACATCGTGGATGCTGATCGTGTCCAGCTGGGTCCGGCTGATGATGGTCACATTGCGCGGAGTATCCAGAATACTCATGTCGCTGCCGTAGACCGAATTGAACGGACGGGCGGTCGGCACAATGGTTTCCTCCAACGGGATGCCCTCGATCACGGTTTTGTCGAAAGTGGTCGGGGTATTGGTCGAAGATTGTGCGATGGCGTTGCGGGCGGAGAGTGCCAGCGCACAAGCGGCTGCGATCTTGATTTTATGTGGGTTCATTTGCGTTATGGCTATTTCGAGCCAAGGAGTTTTCTGACCTGATAAAATTGCGCCAGTCGACGGGTCTTCTTGAAGACGTGTCGAGGAGATGCAACAGGCGTGCCAGTTTTGGCCGAGCGCAGGACCGATGACCAGAAAGAATTTTGTTGCTGGGAATCTGGACAATGCGGGAAGGGATCGCGGAGGGGTGTTCTCCACCCGGCGTCCTTCGGCCCGCCGGGTATGCCACTGAAAATCGGTTTCAGGGCGAATGGTGAAGACCTTGGCAAATGGCACCCGTGAAGCTTACGCTCCACCCGCCTTGACCGCTCCTGCCGTCACACCCGCCTCCCATTCCGTCCCGCAGCCCCTGGACGCGCCGCAACGTCGCCGCCTACCCCTCCTCCTCCGACGGGCCTGGTACGGTTTAAATCAAAGCTTTCGCCGCCGCATCGCTCATACAGGAGTCACTCCGGACCAGTTTACCGCCCTCCGAACCCTCCTGGAGGGAGACTCCGATGGAATGACGCAGAAGGACCTGACGACCGCCATGTCCAGCGACCCGAATACCGTTGCCTCGCTGGTTGAACGAATGGCCGAAGCCGGATGGATTGATCGCAGGCGCCATGAACGCGACGGGCGTGCCTACCGCATCAGCGCCCTGCCCGAAGGCCGGGCTAAATATGCCGAAGTCCGCTCCCTTGCCGTCAGGCTCCAGACGGAGGTGCTTTCGATCCTGCCCGAGGATGACCAGGAAAGATTTTTGGCCCAGTTGGAATTGGTGGCCGATGCCTGCCGACAATCCTTGGAATCCCAAAATCCGGCGAAACTGTGATTCCCGAGCCCCCCCCCATCCTGCCGTCCGAAGGTCCTTCCCCATCCGGGGTACCGTTGTCCCCCGCCCTGCCGATCTGGCGCCACGGGGTCGCCTTTGTCTTGTTGGGCTGCTATCCCCTGCTGCTTTCGGTGATTTCACGCGTGATGGACGAGGCGGGGCTGAAGCCGTCCCAGGGAGCCACTCTGCTTCCTGCTGAACTGGCGGACCTGTGGATCAGCGCCGCGGAGAACCTGTTTGTTTTCGGAGTCTGGTTTGCCCTGGCTGCCGGGTTGGGCCGCATTGGATTGAAGCAACTCCAGGCGAACCGTCCTCCCGGTCCGATGTCTGTCGTTTGGGGTATTGGATGGTCCATCGGACTCAGATTAGGCATCGCCGTCCTGCTGTTCCTTGTGATTGGAATCGTCCTTCTCACTCATGGCATCAAGGATTTGAACATGGATTTCGTGCAGAATCTCCGACCCAAGGTCGAGAACCTGGTTTCTCCCGAATCGCTCCGAAATCCCTGGTACCTGTTCACCAACGTGACCCTTATCAGCTTTGTTCTGGCAGGCCTGCGGGAGGAACTTTGGAGGGCGGGAATGATCGCGGCCGGCCTCAACCTCCTCCCCGTCCGTTGGAAAGGCACCAAAGGTCAGGTCGTCCTGGTGTTGATTTCGTCCATTATTTTTGGCCTGGCCCACCTGCCCCAGGGGTGGGGCGGCGTCGTCATGACGGGTATCCTGGGACTCGGTTTGGGCTCGATCCTTCTGATTCACCGATCTCTCTGGGTTGCTGTTCTCGCCCATGGATTTTTCGACGCCTCCACCTTTGTTGTCCTTTGGTTGCTGGATCACTTTGACCTGCTGAAAGACGTTCTGAAGGGATGACACACCCAAGCTTGTCAGCTGAAACGCCCCCATTAGCCTTTGACCGACGCATGCACTCGCCCGCACTCCACCTCGTACCGCCCGCGATTCTTCCTCCTCTCGACCCGGAATTTCGACCCGCCAGCCTTGCCTGGTCGTCGTTTCTGAAGGTGGCCACCGTTCCAGCCACCCTCGCCATCGAACAGGCAGACGGATCTGTTTTCCATCATTCCTTCCGGGTGATTGATCCCGCAGAACCCGGTGCCGGACCAACCAATGCCTTTTTCGTGGAACGGCTGGCAAAATTCCTTCTCTGGGCCTGGGGCGGCTGGCGTCTCCATGTCGCAGGACCTGCGGAATTGGCCACCCACCTCGCCCGACATTACCAGGAAACGGCGCCGGGACGATTTGATTCGGAAACCATTGGAACCCGGATTTACGGACAACCGATCTCGGTCGTCGGGGTTGCTTCCGCCGACAAACTTCCGCCCATCCGTTCGTCCACCGCGCCGTTGGGAAGACATTGGAATGGATGCCGGATCGGATTTGATTTGGGAGGCAGTGACCGAAAGGTGGCTGCCACCATAGATGGCAAATGTGTCTTTAGCGAGGAGGTCGTCTGGGATCCCTATTTCCAGCCGGATCCACAGTATCATTTTGACGGAGTCATGGATTCCCTCCGACGCGCCGCCAGTCATCTCCCCCGGGTGGATGCCATCGGTGGAAGTGCAGCGGGAGTTTACGTGAACAACCGGGTCCGTGTGGCCTCCCTGTTCCGGGGGGTGCCTCCCCCTTTGTTCGAAAGCCGGGTCAAGGACCTGTTTCTGGAATTGCGTCGGGCCTGGGGGGGAATTCCATTCGATGTGGTCAACGATGGCGAAGTCACCGCACTCGCCGGTTCCATGTCCCTGGAACAAAACGCAGTGCTGGGTCTGGCCATGGGCACCAGCACCGCCGCCGGCTTCGTGACTCCTGAAGGGGCCATCACCTCCTGGCTCAATGAACTGGCGTTCGTCCCCATTGATTATCGGACCGATGCCCCGGTGGAGGAATGGTCGGGGGACGTCGGTGTCGGAGCCCAGTATTTCAGTCAACAGGCCGTCGGGCGGCTTCTATCGGCGGCGGGAATCGAGGTGGACCCCGGGCTAAAGCTCCCGGAACGTTTGAAGCATGTCCAATCCCTCATGGCCGCTGGAGATCCCAGAGCCGCCCGTATCTACGAATCCCTCGGGGTCTTCCTCGGACATGGCCTGGCACAGTTTTCTGCATTTTATCCGTTTCGTCATGTCCTGGTTCTCGGGCGGGTCCTGACCGGGCCGGGTGGGGAAATCCTGTTGGAATGGGCGCGGCGGGTTCTGGCAACGGAATTCCCCTCCCTGGCCCAGCAAATCACTCTCCATTTGCCGGGTGAAAGCGATCGCCGGCATGGACAGGCCATCGCCGCCGCCAGTCTGCCGATGGTTTCCCCGGCCTGAGTTCCACCGCAGGAGGCCCGGAAATCGGTTCGAAGTCTCAAGGCTGGCATCCTGATCCCTGTCATCTGCGCGTTCGGACGGGGATAAAATCGACTGTCCCGGGCCGTTTTGTGGCTTGGGTTTTGCCGTCGGCCCTACCTATGTTGTGGGTGTGGCCAAAATCTTTCTTGTCGATGACGAACTCACCATGGTCCAGATGGTGGCCGAAGTCCTTCAAGCAGATGGACATGAGGTCTTTCCATTCACCAGCGTCAACGGGGTGGCGGAAGCATTGACACTGCATCACCCCGATCTGGTGATCACCGATCTCTACCTCGATAGAAAGTCGGCACAAGGCCTTGAGATCGTGCGGAAGGCCCGGGCGCTTTCACCTCCTCCGGCCATCATCATGATCACCGGATTTGGGACAGTGGAGAGCGCCGTCGAAGCCATGAAGGCTGGGGCCTTCGATTACCTTGAAAAACCGTTCAAGCTGGAGGAACTCAAATTGTGCGTTCAGCGGGCGCTCACCCACACCGAGATGGTGGCGGAAAACCGCCAGCTGAGGAAGGAGCTGAAGAAGCAATACCGCTTCACTCAAATTGTCGGGACCAGCCCCCCGATGCAGGAGGTTTTTCGGATGGTGGAACTGGTGGCGGATACCGACGCCACTGTCCTGATCCTCGGGGAAAGTGGTACCGGCAAGGAACTCATCGCGCGATCACTCCACTACAATTCCCGGCGGGCCCAGGCCCCGTTTATTCCGATCAATTGCTCGGCATTGCCTGAAAACCTTCTCGAATCCGAGCTTTTTGGCCATCGGAAAGGAGCATTCACGGGTGCCATCAGCGACAAGGTCGGATTGTTTCAGGAGGCGGACGGCGGAACCTTGTTTCTGGATGAGATTGGAACCATGCCCGCCCCCTTGCAGAGTCGCCTGCTGCGGGTCCTTCAAGAAAAGGAGGTCCGGCGGGTGGGGGACAACGGCGCGACCCTGGTCAATGTCCGAATCCTTTCAGCCACCAACGAGAATCTGGAAGCCCTCGTGAAAGTGGGACGGTTCCGCGAGGATCTGTATTATCGCCTGAATGTGATTGCGATTCATCTTCCCAGCCTGAAGGAACGCAAAGAGGACATTCCCTTGCTGGCCGCCCATTTTCTCCGGGAAAAAATTCACGCCAGAACCGGCCAGGGCTTTCAACTGAGTCGACGCACGATGGAAACCCTGTGCGCGTATCATTGGCCTGGAAATGTAAGGGAGTTTGAAAATGCCATTCAACGGGCAACGGTGCTTGCG
>CAIPFS010000694.1 GCA_903864375.1 uncultured Verrucomicrobiota bacterium | reverse complement strand
GGGTGGACGGCTGGTTCTTTTTGCCGAGGGAAGGCTTTCCCGGACGGGGTCCCTGATGAAGCTGTTTGATGGCACCGGATTTCTGATTCACAAGACTCAGGCCAGGGTCATCACTTGCTACTTGAAGGGGGCCAACCGCCTGCTTTGGGCGCGTCAGACCGGTCGTCGGTATTGGTTCCCGCGGGTGACGGTTCATTTCAGTGACGTGCTCACGCCACCTCCCACCGGGGATTTGCCCCGCAAGGAGGCACGTCCCCGGCTGACCATCTGGCTCCGGGAACAGATGGTTCGTCAGCAGTTTGAGGTTGATCATCAATTCGGGCCGTCCCATCTGCTGGCGGCGGTCGTTGAGACCGCCCGTCAATGCGCGAACAAGCCGATACTGGAGGACGTGACCTTCAAGCCGCTCACCTATCGTCGACTCCTCGTGGGCGTGGAAGTCCTGGCTTCGGCCTGGGGGCGACGCTGGAAGGCGGAGGCGGCCGGTCAGGGATTTCCCGTGGTCGGTGTTTTGCTTCCCAACGTGAATGCCACCCCGGTGACCGTTCTGAGCCTCTGGGCCGCTGGATGCGTTCCCGCGCTCCTCAATTTTTCCACCGGAAGCGCCATCATGCTGTCGTGTGCGCGCCTTGCCGGGATTAAACACATCATCACCTCCCGAAGCTTTATCGAAAAGGCTCGTTTGGACATGAGCGCCTTTGCCGGGGCCGGGGTGGATTTGGTTTATCTGGAGGATGTGCGACAGGAAGTGAGCGGGCTGGCCAAACTGGCGGCGCTTGCCCGTCAGACCTGTTGTCCGGGGGCCGGACTGGTGCCCGATGGGCATGGCGGTTCGGCTCCGGCGGTGATCCTTTTTACCTCGGGCTCGGAAGGAGTGCCCAAGGGGGTCGAATTGAGCCACGACAACATCCTCGCCAATGTCCGGCAGTCGCTCGCACGCCTTGATTTCACCGATGGCGAACGAATATTCAATGCGCTGCCGCTGTTCCACAGCTTCGGGTTGGGCACCTGCACGATGCTGCCGCTGATCCGCGGGCTATATATCTTTCTTTATCCCTCTCCGCTGCATTACCGGATCATTCCCGAAATGGTTTATGATCGGGCGTGCACCGTGATGGTGGGGACCAACACCTTCCTCATGGGATACGGACGCAAGGCGAATCCGTACGATTTCCAATCGGTCAAATATCTGGTCGCCGGTGCAGAAAAATTGCAGGAGGCCACCGCCACGCTCTGGGCTCAGAAATTTGGATTGAGGGTGATGGAGGGATATGGAGCGACCGAATGCAGTCCCGTCATCAGTGTGAACTCCATGATTGAGCTTCGGATCGGTTCGGTGGGCCGTTTCCTGCCGGGCATTGAGTGGAAGCTGGAACCGGTGGAAGGCATTGCGGAAGGCGGTCGACTCCTCGTCAGAGGACCCAATGTCATGCAGCGATACCTCAACGTGGAGGCGGACGCCCACTTCAAAGCCCTGGGCGGCTGGTATGACACCGGCGACCTGGCCCGGGTTGACGGGGAGGGGTTTCTTTTCCTGTTGGGACGCCTGAAGCGTTTTGCCAAGATCAGCGGGGAAATGGTGAGCCTGACGGCAGTCGAGGATGCACTCGCCGGTGCCTTCCCGGAGTTGGGTCAGCGCTGTGAAGTGGCAATTTTAACCCGGCCAGATCCCGACAAGGGCGAGGTCCTGATCGCGGTCACCAACGACGTGCGCGTCACATTGGAATTGCTGCGGACCGCCGTGCGGGCGAAAGGGTTGGGAAATCTTTGTGTTCCCCGTGAAATCCGGGTGGTCCGGGAAATTCCAAAGCTGGGCACCGGAAAGATCGACTATCGGACCCTGACCGCCGGATAAAGGGCGGCCTCCGGACGCAAGTCCCTCTGAAGGAGGGATATCCATCGGCGCGGTCTGACGACGGGTACAGGGGAGGGAGATGGGCTCTCCATGTAGCGTAGGTATTCCTACCTTCTAAATCGCAGCTCTTCCAACGACCGACCTTGGACTCAATGGTTGGATATGGGAGATGGGTCGATCTCGAGCCCCAAAGGGGCGAAACAAGACAGCCCGGGGCAACGCCCCGGGTGGGATATCCAAAATCCTTTGAGCCCTGAAGGGGCGAGATTGCAATCACACCGGAAAGCGTGTTCATCCCGTCCTGGGTGCTACATTTTGCGCGCATTGAGACGACGGAGGGGGGCGGATTTCGCCCCTTCAGGGCTTGGAAAAATGAAAGGAACGTGTCCCCGGGGCGTTGCCCCGGGCTATCCTGTTTTGCCCCGTTGGGGCGGTCCGAAGCACGCTCATTCCGCACGGGCGAAGCCAATTGGCCGTCCGCAGGACTCCCGCAAGTTCCCGTTGATTTTGGGGGATCACCGATTCTCCCGTTCTAAAGGCACCTCGGTGAGGCTCCAGCTTGGCTGTTGGCCATTCGGAGGGCGTTGGGACGGGGTCCTGCCCTGCCGACTGGAAAGTCGGCGGCACGGCAGACATGAATGTCTGCGCTACGGCGTGACGCGGGCGACGCCAATTGGCCGTCCGCAGGACCAGCGAAATGACGGTCGGTTTTGTACGGGTTGTTGGCTCCCGATCGATCAGCGCCGTCTGACGACGGGCGACTACGAGGGAGGGAGGTGCGCTCTCCATGTAGCGCAGGTTTCCAAACCTACCGGGCCGTCGGCCCCATCCACGGTCATCCCAAGCCGTGAATTCCCGGACCGCTTCTCCCCGTTGCTCTTTGGCGATATCCCGATAGGCTCCTGCAACGTTGAACGACGATAGCATCCAATTGGCCCGGAAGGCGGCAAAGTCCTTCTTTGCCGTCCTGTTCCTGTACATCACCGGTTATTCCGGGTGCATGCTCGTGCGCCAACGGGACGGCCCCTGGGTGGTCACGGAGGACAAATTGACCAACGGAACCCCGGTGGTGCTGCTGGAACACCATAAACTGCTGGCGGGGGGCGCGGTGACCCTGAGCTTTCCCGGAGAACAGGCGCCGGAGCGATTCACCAATGCCCCGTACCGCCGTATTTTCCGCACGCCCAATACCAACGATCTGCCCTATGGTCCGGTCGAATACGCCGATGTCACCTTCCTTCCGGGCACCATCGCTTTTGATGCCTTCGGGCATCTGATTGAGATCGTCTCCCGGACCCTTTATCTCGACGGCCGTGAGATCGCCTGGACTTCGGGTACAAATCTGGTGGTTCAACCCGGGGACAAACTGCCGCCCGCCAGCCGTCCCAAGCGGCGATAGCCGGTTTCCGGTCCATTTCCTTCTAGACCGGCATGGAACGAGACGTGTTTACGGTGATCGAGTCGCTGCCGGGACAGCGATTCGATGCCTTTCTGCGGGAGCGCTACGAAAAGGCATCCCGCGGGGAGATACAACGATTGATGAAGGAGGGCTGGGTTCAGGTGAACGGACGTCTGGCCAAGGCCGCGCAGTCGCCACGGGCGGGGGATGTGGTGGAGGTGCGCTGGCCCGCGCCGGTTGCCACCGAGGTGGTGGCGCAGGAGATTCCGCTCGAGGTCCTGCATGAGGATGCCGATTTGCTGGTATTAAACAAAGCCGCCGAACTGGTGGTGCACCCGTCCGCGGGCCATGCCGATGGAACCCTGGTAAATGCCCTCCTGCATCATTGCCGGGGGCGGTTGAGCGGCATCGGCGGCGTTGAGCGTCCGGGGATTGTGCATCGGCTCGACCTGGGGACCAGCGGTTGCCTCGTGGTGGCCAAGAGTGATGCGGCACATCGGTCCCTTCAGGAACAATTCGCCCATCGCAAGGTGGAAAAGACCTATCAATGCATTGTTTGCGGTGCCCTGGAGCCGACCGCGGGGGAAATTCGCGCGCCGATCGCCCGGCATACGACACAACGGAAGCGCATGGCGGTGAGTCCTCCGGGACGCCCGGGGCGGACGGCCTGGACGTCCTACCGGCTGCTGGAGCGCCTTTGGGAGACCAGTTTTGTGGAGGCCCGGCTTCACACCGGGCGAACCCACCAAATCCGGGTTCACTTTCAACACCTTGGATTCCCATTGTTGGGGGATGAGCTTTATGGGAGTCGGGCCAATGCCCGGTTGACCCAGGCGACCGGGATGGCACTGCAGCGGCAGATGTTGCATGCCCGGCATCTGGCATTCTCACATCCTCGCGGGGGAGGATGGGTGGAATTCGATGCCCCATTGCCGAAGGATTTTGAGGAGACGCTGGCCGCCTTGCGTCGCGGTGCGATGGACGGGGGGGCATCGAGAGGCAGTAGGTAGGAGGTGGGGTTTGGTTTGATTTTTCAACGGCAACCTCCAAGACGAAAGCCACATGAAAAATGCCAACATATTCATCGACGTCGACCTCACGCTTGTCGATGACATGCCGTCCACCTGTGTCGCGCCCTTTGTCTACGACGTGCAGAAAGAGGAATCCTGGGCGACACTGTCGGCCTTCATTATTGAGCGACATGTGGACAGACCGGTGATCTGAGCTTCACACCCTGATCCATTTGGGTGAAGAAGAATGAAGACCTGCAAAAGCGGTTGCTCACGATGAACCGGCTCCAAAAGGTGACGCAGGAGAAGGAGTTTCAGAAAATGATCTCGAGGACAGGCTTCGAACCCAAGTGGTTTGCTCCGATGCCATTTGCCAGGTACGACGTCTGGGTTTTCTCCGCCGCGACGGATGGCAATTTCAGGCTTCTGATTGACCGGGAGACCGGCGACATCTTCCTCTCGGATTATCTGTTATGAACACTTCCGGCCAAGGTGACCGGACTCGTGTTGCATGCCCGGCATCCGGCGTCTTCTCATCAAAGATCGCAAGAAAGTGGAAGCGGTTTCCAGCGGGTTGACTGGGCCAGGTCCAGCCACATCAAGTTTCGGACAACGGTCTGGATGATATGGGAACGCGTACCGTTCCAGATATGAATGGGTCGCCGGGTGATGAAAGCCGGAGGGTCTCCGACACTTGGAAGTGTTCCCAAAGGACTCCCAAACTGTCCCCAAAATCTGGGACCGTGAAAAAACCGTGGAAAAATTGGCGGGAGCGGCGGGGCTCGAACCCGTAACCTCTGCCGTGACAGGGCAGCGCTCTAACCAATTGAGCTACGCCCCCGCCTTCGGAGGGGTTG
>CAIPFS010000693.1 GCA_903864375.1 uncultured Verrucomicrobiota bacterium | reverse complement strand
CGGAAAGGCCGCTTCCAGAAAAATAGACCTCGCCCACCGACGCCAGTGCGTCGCCGTTAAGCACGAGTTCATTGGTGGTGCCACGCTGGAGCCAGGTCTGGGAACTTGAATCCAGTTTGGGTACCGGCTGACCCAGGACGACCGGCAGCCCCGCCAGCATGAGCCACGCTGACGCGCCGATGATTCGTTCCCGCTTCTGAAATACCGTCATCATGTGGAAGTTGGTCCCCGCCTTGACGCGTGGCTGAATGAGCTCATCCGGTAGAACGACGGTCCCTTAACTGAACAGCCCCAAAACCGGTTCGGCTTGAACCAATTCCCGCGGTTGGTTCAGGTGGTTCAGAACCATGGTGTGCGGATCGATGCCCAGCGCATGATAGATGGTGGCCACGATCTGGGTCGGATGCACCGGATTCTCCGACGGCGACGAACCGGTGGCGTCGGATTTGCCATAAATGCCGCCCCGACCCACTCCGGCACCGGCGATAAAGGCGGTGTAGCAATAGGGCCAGTGGTCGCGGCCATCGGGCGAATTGGTGTTGCCGCTGGTGCTGACACCGAGACGCGGGCTGCGGCCAAATTCACCCAGGGCCACCACCAGCGTCTCCTTGAGAAGTCCCCGCTGATCCATGTCCTCAATCAACGCCGACAGACCCGAATCCAGCTTGGGACAATGAAGGTTCCGCAGCGGACCAAAATTGGCGGCGTGGGTATCCCAGGCATCCACCGTGGGATCCCCGTTGGACACGGCCGGCCAGTTCATCTGCACCACCCGCGTGCCCGCCTCGATCAGTCGCCGGGCCAGCAGGCAACCCTGACCAAAGGTGTGACGCCCATACCGGTCACGCAGGGACGATGTTTCCTTGTTCAGGTCAAACGCATCGCGCGCCCGTCCGCTGCTCACCAGGTCAAACGCCTTGTGATAATAACTGTCGAGAGCGTACTTGCCGACCGCCTTCTCCATATCCGGCATGGCATCATTCACGGTTTTGAGAAGGGAGGCCCGGTGCTCCAGTCGCTCGCGGGAAACCTCCTGGCGAAGGGTCAGGTCCGCCAGGTTGATTTCCCGGGCCGGATCCTGGTAAAAATAATAGGGGTCATAGGCTGCCCCGAGGAACCCCGCCGTCCCCCCTTTTCCAATCACGTTGGATTCCTGCAACGCCCTCGGCAGCATGACGAAGGGCAGCATGGGGACCTCCGGCGGACGCAGGCGGCTGATTTGAGAACCGAAGTGCGGAAAATCATTGGGGGCCGGCGGCTCCAACTGACCGGAGGGTGACACCCGGTCCGGAGTGTACCCGGTCATGATCTGATAAATGGCCGCCGTGTGATTGAACAATCCCACCGGAGTATAGCTCATGGAGCGAATGAGCGTGGCCTTGTCCATCTGCTGGGCCAGCTTCGGCATGACCTCGCTGAGGAACAGCCCGGGCACGTTCGAACGAATGGGTTTAAAGTCTCCCCGAACATTGGACGGAGCATCCGGTTTTGGGTCCCAGATATCGATGTGGCTTGGCCCCCCTTGCAGGTAAAGGATGATGACCGACTTCGCCCGACCCCATCCGTTTTTGGGTGCCGATGCTGCAGGGCCGGCGTCCGGCGACTGGCCGGCCTGCAGGCGCAGGATGTCGGACAATGTCACGCCCACGATGCCCGCCCCACCGAGACGGAGAAATTCGCGCCGGCTCACGCCGTCACAGGTGGCACCATATTCGCCGGG
>CAIPFS010000692.1 GCA_903864375.1 uncultured Verrucomicrobiota bacterium | reverse complement strand
CTTGACGAGGAGGGAATCGAAGTAGGGGGTGACCACGGCGCCAGAGAAGGCGGTGCCGGCATCGAGGCGGATGCCCATGCCACTGGCGGAGCGGTAGGCGGTCATCCGGCCGTAGTCGGGCAGGAAACGGTTCTCCGGGTCCTCGGTGGTGACCCGGCACTGGATGGCATAACCGTTTCGAGGAATCTCTGCCTGTGGCGGAATACCGATTTCAGGGGAGTGAAGCCGCCGGCCCTGTGCGATGAGGATTTGCGCCCGGACCAGATCGATGCCCGTGACCACCTCGGTCACGGTGTGCTCCACCTGGATGCGGGGGTTCATCTCGATGAAGAACCATTCATGGCGGTCCAGGTCGTAGAGGAATTCAATGGTCCCGGCATTGTTGTAGCCGACCTCGCGGGCCATGCGCGCCGCGGCTTCGCAGAGTTCCGTCACCACACCCCCCGGGAGGCCGTAGCTAGGGGCCACCTCCACCACCTTCTGATGACGCCGCTGGATGGAACAGTCGCGTTCGTGCAAATGGACCACGGTGCCATGCCGATCCCCGAGGATCTGCACCTCGATGTGCTTGGCCCTGGGAATGTATTTTTCGAGGAACACCGCCGGATTCCCAAAGGCCCGTCCCGCCTCCGCCTGGGCTTCATCCAGCAGATTACTCAAGTCGGAGGGGTTGAGGACGACCCGCATGCCGCGTCCGCCGCCCCCGAATGCCGCCTTGATGATCAGCGGAAAGCCAATCTGATGGGCCACCTCCAGGGCCACCGCCCGGTCGGAGACCGGTTCCTCGGTTCCCGGCAGGGTCGGCACGGCGATCTTCTTCGCCAGGGCGCGGGCGGCCGTTTTATCTCCCATCAGTTCGAGCAGGTCCGGGCTGGGGCCGATGAAGGTGATTCCCGCCTCAGCGCAGGCGCGCGCAAATTCGGCGTTCTCACTCAGGAACCCGTAGCCCGGATGGATGGCATCCACCCCATGCTCGCGGGCCACCGCGATGATGCTTTCGATGTCAAGATAGGCGGCCACCGGCCCTTTTCCCTGTCCCACCAGATAGGCTTCGTCGGCCTTGAACCGGTGCATGCAGAAGCGGTCCTCCTGGGCAAAGATGGCGACGGTCTGAAGGCCAAGCTCATTGGCGGCGCGAAAAATGCGAATCGCGATTTCAGACCGGTTGGCCGCCATGAGCTTGCGGAAGCGTGAAACCGGGGCGACGGACGGGACAACAGTTTCGGTGTGCGACATAAAACGGATGGGCAAGACTGGCGAAAAGTATGACTCGGGGACAACTGAAACCGCCGCAAGTCCTTTCGAAGCACCGATCGGGACCCGCCATTGCCGGGCTTGACGCCCGCACCGTCCCTTTCTAGTGTCTTCACCCGGGTTGGTGGTCGTAGATCAATGGTAGATCCCCAGATTGTGGTTCTGGTTGTTGCGGGTTCGAGTCCCGTCGGCCACCCCACCTCCCCCTTCCTGCCGGGTCCCCTTTCGGTGGGACGCGCTCTTGCAAGTCCCCAATCAATGCCGGGATCATCACCTTTCCTTGGCTAAAGGTGCCTTCCCAGTCTTGCGGACGGCCCTTTGGCTTCGCCTTTGTCGGACTGTTGTGATTCGTGCCTCCGCG
>CAIPFS010000691.1 GCA_903864375.1 uncultured Verrucomicrobiota bacterium | reverse complement strand
CCGCTCCATTCCTGTCCTTTCATGAAACTCAATCGCCTTGTTGGATTCTCCGTCGCGTCCGCCCTCTGTGTGGCTTCCACCACTTGGGCCGCCGACACCACTGTGGCGCCAGCCAAGGCTGCGAAACCCGCGCCCGAGGTCTGGCTCAACTTGTTTGACGGCAAGACGCTCTCCGGTTGGGACGGCCTGCGCGATCACTGGACCGCCCGCGACGGCGTCATCGCCGGCACCACCACCAAGGGCAATGCGTTGAAGAACAACACCTTCCTGGTGTGGACCAACGGCACGGTGGCCAATTTCGAGCTCCATTTCCGCTACCGCATCATTCCCGGTGACTCCCAGGGCTTTGGCAATTCCGGGGTGCAATACCGCAGCAAATTGATCGACCCGGTCAACTTCATCGTGGGCGGCTATCAGGCCGATTTTGAGGCGGGCTCCACCTACAGCGGCATCCTCTATGAGGAACGCGGCCGTGGAATCCTCGCGGAACGCGGTCAGCAAACCCGGATCGTCAGCGATAATGGTCAGACCAAGGTGGTCAAGGTCGCCCAGCTGGCCCCCTCGGCCGCACTTCAGGCCAATATTCGCAAGGAAGATTGGAATGATTACGTGGTCATCGCCGACGGCAATCACTTGATGCACTTCATCAATCATCGCCTGACCGCCGATGTGGTGGACGAGCAGCCCGATAAGGGCGCCAAGGAGGGCATCCTGGCACTCCAGCTCCACGCCGGTCCGCCAATGCTGGTCGAGTTCAAGGATATCCAGCTCAAGCGCCTGCCGTAACGCGGCCCGAGGGGCCCGTCTTGGTTCCGGGCGTTTCCCGCAATCCCCAAAGCCCCGGATTGGATCAGGGACTTGCGGGAGCGCGTCCCTCCGCTGGATGTCCCTCCTTCGGAGGGACTTGCGGCCCGACGAGCTCCTGCGAGTCCCTGATCTCCCGTGTCCCCACCGGGATGGAAGGAACCTTGGAATGCAACTGACATCGGTAGGGCGAACCTCCCGGTGAGCCGCGGCGGTTCGAACCACGTCAATTCCGCAGAGGCGAAGCTAATTGCCCGTCCGTAGGACAGTGGCTGACGTTCATCGGTCAACGACTGTACATTGCACCTCCTGAAGCCCCAAGGGGGCGAAATAGGACAGCCCAGGGCGCAAGCCGTGGGTTAAAGCCCTGCAGTATTTCGAGCCCTGAAAGGGCGAAATCAAAATCGAGCCCGGTTACGACCTTCATCCCGAATCTCATGGGACACCCGTGAGACCCAAATCCTCACAAAGAAGACAATCGACACGAGAATCGGGGCGAAGAATCACGGCACGAGTTCCGCCCTTACAGGGCAGAAATTGGTTTGGTTCGATTTCCCAGGGAGATGCCCTGGGCTGTCCCATTTTGCCCCGTTGGGGTGCACGGTGGTAGTCTGGTCCGCGCCAATTCCGCAGGGGCGAAGCCCATAGGCAGTCCGCAGGACCACGGGATATCTGACGTTTCTTGATTCAGTTTCCGCCCGGATGCGTCCAACCTGCCCAATATGAAACGGGTGTTGTTGTTCAGCTGGCTGATGGTTCTGGTCTCACTGGCCTTGCGCGGCGCGACCAATGATCTGCCGCCGGGGTTGTATGCCGAGGTCACCACCCCCCGCGGTGTCGTGATCGGCGAGTTGTTTTACCGATCGGCACCCCTGACCGTCGCCAATTTCGTCGGTCTCGCCGAGGGAACCCTCGGGCCGGCACCCCGACATCCGTTTTTCGACGGACTTAAATTCCATCGCATTGTGCCAGGCTTCGTGGCGCAGGGCGGTGATCCGCTCGGGACGGGCGATGGCGGTCCCGGATACGCCTTTCCCGATGAGATCGTTCCCGGACTGCGGCACGATTCCCTTGGAGTCATGCAGATGGCCAATGATGGCCCGGACACCAATGGGTCCCAGTGGTGCTTCATGCTGGGTGCTGCCCCCCGGTTAAACTACCTCCACAGCGTCTTTGGGCACGTGGTTCGTGGGATCGAGGTCCTGCCCCAATTGCAGGTGGGCGACACCATGAAAGTTCGCATCCGCCGGATTGGTGCCGATGCCAATGCCTTCCGAACGGACTTTGCGACCTTTCAAAAACTGGTGGCGAAGGCGCGCCAGTACAAGGGACCGAAGGACCCGGGGCCAACCGCCTATTTTGACGATCCCGATCAACTGCTGCCCTCCGAGCCGCCGCGCGCCCGCAACTTCAATTTCAAATTGGCCAACGTCCAGCGCTTCACGGGTCAACGCATTGTGGCCCGGGTCTATGGAAAGACGCCGCCTGAGGCGGATACCGGGAATTTGGGGAAGTTCACCAGGGACCTCGCCCGTCGCCTGGGGGTTGAGAAATCGGGGGCACTGGCCCTGTACCTGGGAGATCGTCAGGAATGGCGGGTCTGGCTGGGGGATAAGTCGGTCAATGCCTTTGTGGGAAAACCGGCCCCCAATACCTCCACCATTGACCAACCCTCCCTGCACGAAGCGAAACAGGCGTTTTTCGCCGCCGCCCGGACCTCTGCCGCAGCCACGGCAGCGACCGCCAAGACCCCGCCCGACGAAAAGCAAAAGCTGAAACTCGAAGTGGACGCGGTGCTGGACGGCCTCATTGACCGATTGGAGCCGCAAAAACAGCCGGGCACGCGATAGCCTGGCGGCCATGCGTTGTCGCGCAGGCTCTCCAGCCTTCCAAATAACAGCGTATCGCCCGCCGCTGCGGCACAAAAACACCATTGGAATAAAGTGGTTCTCCGCGCCCTCTGCCCTCTGTGGTTGGACTCTTGCTCACCGGTCTGAGGATCAACCTCAGAGAGCTCAGAGAACACAGAGAAAGAAGGGTTGAGTGATGGGGCCAATGGGCAGCGATCCAGGGACTTGTCCCGCAATGGTCGGCGTGGTTCGTCACTCCACAGGATCGGTCCTGCGGACGGCCAATTTGCTTCGCCTCTGCGGAACGGGCGTGGTTCGTGACGCCAGAGGCTCGGCAGGAGCCT
>CAIPFS010000690.1 GCA_903864375.1 uncultured Verrucomicrobiota bacterium | reverse complement strand
TCCTGGAGCGCGCCCAGATGGCCTGGATCGTGTTGATCTTCTTGCTGTTCAGCTCGATCGGGAAGGTGACGAAATTGGAGTACTGTTTGATGATCCCCTCCAGGCGTGGCTCCTGGGCGAACTCACTGGCGTCTTCCTTGAGGTCGAGGACAATTTTTGTTCCGGCGGCGGCATCCGACGCGGCTTCAATGGAGTACCCTTCACCCCCGTCGCTCTCCCATTTCCAGCCTTCGGCGCCCGGGGTCTGGGACCGTGTCAGGACGGTCACCTTTTTCGCCACCATGAAGGCGGAATAAAAACCGACCCCGAACTGGCCGATGAGCTTTCCATCAGCGCCCTGCTGTTTTTCCGCAAGCGCCTTCAGAAAGGCCTTGGTCCCGGAATGGGCGATCGTGCCGAGGTTCTCCACCAGTTCGTCCCGGGTCATGCCCACACCGGTATCGGTAATGGTCAGGGTTCCGGCCGCTCCATCAGCGACCAGGGAGATGGACGGACTGGAAGCGCCTTCCGGCGCGGTCACCTGGCCGCTGGCCTGAAGAAAGCGCAGCTTTTCGCAGGCGTCGGCGGCATTCGAAATGAGCTCGCGGACAAAGACCTCGCGATTGGTGTACAGCGAATGAATGACGATGCTGAGCAACTGCTGGATTTCAGCTTGAAAGGAATGTTTTTCGACTTGGCTCATAAGGAACAAAAACCGGCACCCCGCCTCTACTCAGAGGTCCGGATGCTTCCCTCTCTTAGTCGTTGTCCGTTCCTTCCTGTCAAGAGGTCCTGAAACGGGTACGGCCCCATCCTCTGCTCCTTCGATTGAACAATTTCGGACCGGTGGACTCCATGGATTGGGGGAATCATCGGTGGTTCCCGCCTCTGAAGTTTTCTGTTTCCTTCCCCAATATTGGAATCATACTGATACGAATCGTTCGAATTGCTGTTCTCCTTCCTCCATGAAATCGCTCCCGTTGCTTCTCACCCTGGCCCTTGCGGTTGCCGCACAAGCTGGCGAAACCTGGTCCACTGACTTCAAGGCGGCGCAGGCCGCTGCCAAGAAGGATGGCAAGCCCATCCTCATCGACTTTACCGGCTCCGACTGGTGCGGTTGGTGCATCAAGATGAAGAAGGAGTCGCTCGACCAGCAGGCGTTCAAGGATTTTGCCCAGAAGGAGCTCGTCCTGGTCGAAGCCGATTTCCCCAATTCGAAGCCTCAAACCGCTGAAGTGAAGGCGCAAAACGACCAGCTCAAAAAGAAGTACAAGGTCAATGGATTCCCGACGTTCGTGCTGGTCAGCGCCGACGGCAAGGAATTGGGCCGCCAGGAGGGGTATCTGGAGGGCGGTCCCGAGGCTTTCACCACCGCCCTTAAGGGCTGGGTGGCCAAAAAGTAACCGTGCCCCGGCACGAATGTCCCGGGGCCGTGCGGATGTTCCGTCCGCGCCGCCGAAGGCTAGGGGGCGACAGGTCGGCCCCGTTGAGCCCCTTCACCGGCAGTGAATCCACAGGAGTTGTTCCTGCTGGAAACACGCATCAAACTTCCACAACCTTTCCCCTCGGATTGCCTTAGGCTGTTTCAGTCACGAGTTCGCAACCGAAGCAGATCCCATGGCTCTTATCTCCTGCCCCGAATGCGGCAAGCAAGTCTCGACGTCGGCTGTGGCCTGTCCGGGTTGCGGCTTTCCCATTTCAGAAAAAATCGCTTCCGGACAATGGACGCCCACCGCCGCCGCCCGTCAGGACAACGAGCTCCTGATGGAGGTCCGACCCTCGTGGTGGGGCTACATCTGGTACCTCGCGCTGTTCTTCCTGATCGTTCCACCCATTCTGGCGTGGTGGAATCGGGGTGCCGTCGTCCTGAGGGTGTATCGGGGGCGGGTGGTCCTCGAGCGGGGTCGTCTGTCCAAATGTTTCCGGGAATTCATGGTCCATGACATCCGGACGGTGGACATCGATCAAAGCTTCCTCGAGCGATTGCTGGGCATCGGCAATCTGACCATCGCCACTGCCGCCGCGACGGATAATGCTGAAGTCATCGAAAATATTCCCGACCCGCACGCGGTTCGGGAATTGATCTTGAAGGAGCGCCAGCGGTAGTCCGTTTCAGCGCGCCGGGCGTCGTTGGTGTCGGAACGATGTGGTGGCCGTCGGTGACGTTTGATTCGTTGCGATGGATGGAGGCGCTTCTATTTGGCGGAGGTGGACTCCAGATAGGCCAGCAATGAGCTCAGTTGAACCGGGGTTAAATTGGCCACCAAACCCTCGGGCATGATGGACTGAGCCAGCTTCTCGCGTTTAGCCAGGTCCCCTTTTTCGATCACCGTGACCGCTCCCACCGCATTGCGGACTTCAACGGAATCGCCACCCTCCTTCACCACGAAACCGTCCACCTGATCTCCGTTCTTCAGGGTGAAGCTCTGCGGCTCGAAGCCCTGGGCGATTTTAGCGCTGGGTTTGAGGATGGATTCGCACAGCTCCGTCCGGTTGTACCGCGTGGCAATACCGCCCAGCATCGGGCCTTTGGGCGGGTCCTTGGGCGATACCGTGTGGCAGACGACACAGCCTTGTTGGAGGAAAAGTTGTCCGCCGACGGCTGCGTCGCCCCGGGTGGCGACGGCTGTTTTGACCACCTCCTCGTAGGGCAACGCGGCAATCAGGCGTGCATCCGAACCGGACCCGCTCAGACCCAACTCATTTTGAGCGTAACGAGCGGCCTGAGCCACCGCCACCAAAGGGCTGTTGACCTGTTCGTTGATTTGAGGCGCAAACTCGGCCGCGCGCAGGGTGCCGATCACGGTCAGCAGGACGGCAGACGCATTCGGATTGGACCAGAGAGCGGCAATGGCGGCGCGGGATTCCTTATGAATTCGCTCATCCTTGATGACTGTGCTCGTGGCCAGGTTGACCAGCACGGTCGATCCGACGATCCGGCGTGCTGGATCGTTGTGTTCCGCCAGACGGCGGAATTGACCGATATGGTTTCCCATCCCGGCGTCCCGGGTGAATTCCTCCCAGACCGAGACCAGGGGTCCCGGCAACGGCGTGGCTCCGGGCGGTTCAGGATGTGCGCGGGCGAGAGAGGCGATGGCACCGGCCACGGCATCGAAGTTCTTATCGATCACACCCCGGAGCATCCGGAGAGCGCGCGCCCGGTGAACCGGGTCTTCGGCAGGGTCAACGGCGATGGCCGTGAGGGCTTTGACAACCTCGGGCGACGTCGGGGTCTTCGGTGAGAGCAGCGGGGCGATGACGTCCAGCCGCGACCCGGTGTCCTTGCCGGCCCTGGCCATGGCCAGTTCGGTCATCCCGGGAAACGAAACCTTGGTCTTCAGCAGCGTGGCCACCTGCTCGCGTGCCTCGTCGCCAGTGGAGACTTCCAGGCGTCCGCGCAGGGCGGCCTCAATGGTGTCGCTCGATTCCCAACGGACTGGCAGGTAGAGCGGACCGCTGGTGTCGGGCCGTGTTCCCCACCACATGTTCAAACCCGTGTACGGGGCCTCCCGGGTGTCGAGGCGGCAGAGGGCCTGGAAGACACCCCGGCGAAGTTCCGGGTCAGCGGTGGCAAGCCGTGAGATCAACCCCTGCACCACCTCCGGTTGATGGAGGGCCTGAAGAACCCGCAGGGCTCCTTTTCGAACAGCGGGCGGGGCCTTGTCGAGGGCCAGCAGTGAGGCTTCTGAAGCCTTTAACCAGCGCAGGGCCTGAACCGTGATGTGGGCCACGGTGTAGTCCGGGTCGGCGGTATGGGGCAGCAGGGCGTCGGCAACCTCCACCCGGCCACTTCGTCCGAGAGCGGTCACAGCCTGGAGTCGGACCCTGGGATTCTTGTCCTTCAATGCCTCCAGGAAAGGGGCCACCGGAATCTCGGCACCCACGGATGCAGGATTGGCGCTGTCGGCAATGGCCTTGAGGGCGTATTCCCGGAGGTCGTCCTGAACCAGAAACGTGCGGATCAGCGGGATGGCCTTGACCCCGAACGCCTGCCGAAGCGTGAAGAGGGCGGCCACCCGGGCGCCGAGATTCGGGTTTTGTGCCACCACTTGCACGAGTCCCTCCGGTCCACCGGCCGCAGCGCCACGGGCCAGGAATTCCCGTTGCGCCGCCAGACGCCAGACCGCGCTGCTGGAACCGATGTTTTCCACCAGTTGAGCCGGTGTCAGTTTCTTGAAATCGGGCGTGGCCGGTGCCTGGAGGTTTTTCGGATGCAACCGGACCACATAGCCCACCACGGGCCCATTGTAGGTGAAGGTCGCGCCATCGAGGCTGGCGGCATAGAGATTTCCCCTGCCGTCGACCTCCAGATCCGTGGCCCGGGTCATCGACATGAATTTCTGCGTATCAGCCTTCCAGGTGGCTCCATCGCGGGTCAGCGGATGGAGGTCGATCTCGTTCCGACCCCATTCCACCGAATAAAAGCCGTGAGCCCAGGTTTTGGGAAGAACGGGTTCATCAATAAAGATGGAGCCCACCGGCGATCCGCCGCCGTAGTCGATCATCGTCGGGATGATCTCATCGGGGAAATTGCGGAACAGGGTGGGATACCCCATCTGGGCACCGAACGGATTGAAGCTCAATCGATCGTTCCAGTCATCCCCGTCATTGGTGTTGTCGCGGGTGAAGAGGTCCAGCGTCGGGGCAATGGCCACCGCGAGGATGTTGCGGGTGCCGGTGACCACGGTTTCGAGTCCGGAACCATCGGGTCGAACGCGAAGGATTCCGCCCCCGCGAAGTGAGAGAGACCGTCCGTCGCGGCCGGTGGCCAGGGCGGCGCCATAGTCGCCGCAGGCAATGTAAATCCATCCATCGATCCCGAGCCGGATGCCGTTGATGGTGTGGTCCGCGCCGCGGGCACTCAGGGGAAAGCCCAACCCGGTGATCAAATCCTCCTGCCGATGGGCAACCCCGGTGCCGTCGTCGTCGTGGTAGGCGGTCAGAAACGGAGGATGCATCACGTACAAGGTGCGCGTGCTGCCATCCCAGGCGACCCCGCGGGGACTGTCCATCCGGGCAAAGGTCGTGATTTTATCGGCGCGCCCCGTTCCCTGGGTATCCTGCAACATCACCACCCGGCCACGGTCCCCCTTCTGGTCCAGCGACCCGTTCTCGTCGCACCCGACAAACAGGGTGCCATCCGGTGCAGCACTCAGGAAGATGGGGTAGGAGAGCTGGGGCGGTGAGGCGAATACGGTGGCCTCGAATTCGGGAGGGTAGGTGATCCGCTTGAGAATCTCCTCCTCGCTCAGCGGATTTCCCTGATCAGCGAGTCCGTGGAGGGTGGCCAGGCTGGCGGCGACGAGCAAATGACGGAGTTTCATGGCGGAGGCAATAGTCAACAGCCGGACGGACACCGTGGAAAGGCTATTCATGGGAGGGAATTCGACATGGCCCATGGGGTGGGCCGGGTCACCCTCCCAGCGTCTCCGGAGCCGCTGGGGCTGCCACCCCGTGGTCGGACGTGAGTCGGCGCTGATCCCGGGTTCAAAACCTGCCCCTTCCCTTTGGGGGTCCCCATCTGGCAGGATGCACCGACGGTGCGTGAGCGTTGGCGACAATTTACCGAGGAGGCCGAGCAGTGGCTCCTCGGAGTCATTCTGGAGGAACGTCCTGGAAAATGGGCGAGCCTGGTGCGTTTTCTTTTGCGAGCCCTCTCGCACGTCTTCGGCGTGGCCGTCAAATCGCGCCGCGGATTGTACAATGCCCGCATCCTGCGGGATTCAACCCTGGGAGTGCAGGTGATTGCGGTCGGGAATTTGACGGTCGGCGGCACCGGCAAGACCCCGGTCGTGGAAAAATTTGCCCGGGCCCTACAAGACCAGGGGCGCAAGGTCGCGATTCTCTCCCGCGGTTATCGTTCAAGACCCAAGCCGCTGGCCGCCCGCCTGCTGGACAAGGCGCTGCTGCGGGAGGACACCACCCCACCCCGAATCGTCAGCGATGGCCAGTCCCTGCTGCTCGATTCCGAAAGCGCCGGCGACGAACCGTACATGCTGGCCGCCAACCTGCGCGATGTCGTGGTCCTGGTCGACAAGGACCGGGTCAAGGCCGGACGCTTTGCCATTGAGGAATTCGGCTGCGACACCCTGCTGCTCGATGACGGATTTCAATACTGGAAACTGCGGGGACGGCGGACCGACGTCGTTCTCGTCGACTCCCAGCAACCGTTCGGCAACGGCCATCTGCTTCCCCGGGGCATTCTTCGCGAACCGCCGTCGCACCTGGCCCGGGCGGATGTCATCTTCCTGACCAAAGTCTCGCGGGGAACCCCTGCAAGGGACGCCGCCCTTAACGAACTCCGCGCCCGCGTCGCCCGGTTCAATCACCGTGCCAACCTGGTGGAGTGCGAACATCATCCCCTCTATTTTGAGGATGTGTTTACCGGGGATCGACACGAGCTCAGTGAACTCAAGGGACGCAAGGTGGCCAGTCTCACGGGAATCGCCCAGCCGGAGAGTTTCGAATCCAAGCTGGTGGAATTGGGGGTGGACGTGGTGCTGACCCGCCGGTTTGCAGACCACCACCGATTCTCCCAGCAGGAGGTGCTCAATGCCATCAATCGGGGGAAGAAGCGCCGGGCGGAATTGCTGCTGACCACCCAGAAGGATGCCGTCCGGTTTCCCAAATTGGATCGTCGCGACCTGCCCGTCTGGTACATGCGGGTGGAAATCAAGATCACCAGCGGGGCGGATAGCTTCGAAGACTGCGTCCGGCGGATTTGCTTTAAATAATGTTCCTCCCGATTGCCCTACTCCGCGCCCTGGTGGCCCTCATCCAATGGCTGCCCCTCCGAACCGGCGCCCGCCTCGGGCGTTTTGGCGGGGCCCTCGCCTGGTGGGTGGACCGTCGGCATCGGCGCGTGGCCCTGACCAATCTTGCCCAAGCCCTGCCGGAATTGTCGAAGGAGCAACGCCTGGCCATTGCGCGCGAGAATTTCCGCCGGATAGGTGAAAACTATGTGTGCGCCCTGAAAACCGCCTGCATGAGCCCTGCGGATCTGGCGAAGCATGTCGAATGGGTCAACATCGTTGAATCCCTCCCGACCGACGGGCGATCGATTATTGGAGCCGTGGGTCATTTTGGAAATTTTGAATTGTTTGCCAGTGCCTCCGCCGTGGCACCCGGCTGGCGATGGGCCACCACCTACCGGGCCCTCCCGGATCCACGGCTGAACGGCCTCCTCCAGTCGGTGCGAAATCGCAGCGGCATCCGGTTCTTCGAACGCCGCTCCGAGGCCCGCCGGCTGCGCGAATTCCTGCGGGAGGGCAGGGCCATGCTGGGACTGCTGTCCGACCAGCATGCCGGCGACCGCGGGCTCTGGCTGCCGTTCCTGGGGCACGACTGTTCCTGCAGCGCCGCACCCGCTCTTTTCGCCGCCCGGTATCGGGCTCCGCTGTGCGTTGGCATCTGCTTCAGGACCGCTCTGGCCCGCTGGCGGGTCGAGGTGGTGGCCATGATATCCACCACCGAACCCGACGGAACCCGCCGCTCTGCCGAAGCCATCACCAGCGATATCAACCGGCATTTTGAGGCCGCCATCCGGCGCGACCCGGCCAACTGGTTCTGGGTGCATCGCCGGTGGAAACCGATCAGCCGGTGGCAGGCACAGGTCGCCGCCGGTGAGGCACCATCCGGCGAGAGTGGGGAGGAGGGAGCTTGACCGCCACCAACGCCGGCCCTGTCGGTCCCCCCATCCGGCGCATTGTCGTCCGAAGCGTCAACTGGCTCGGTGACGCCGTGATGACCACCCCGGCCTTGATGCGCCTCCGCGAGGCCCTGCCGGACACTGAAATCCACCTGCTCAGCCCTCAAAAACTCGCGGCCCTCTGGCTGGCACATCCGGCGGTGGACCGGGTTGTGGCCTTCGGACCCGGCGAAGGGATCTGGCAGGTGTCGCGCCGCATCCGTCGTGAAGGCGCCGATGTGAGTCTGATTCTGCCCAATTCCCTGCGGTCGGCCCTGGAACCGTGGCTGGCGCGGGTGCCCCGGCGGATTGGAATCGCCACACGGGGTCGGCGCTGGTGGCTGACCGGGGCGGTCGAACCCGATCCCAGGGCGGCCCGGATGCGCAAACGAAGTCCGGAGGAAATCCGGGCAGGATTGCAGGAGGCACGTGCGATCCCACCGACTCCACCGCCGGAATCCCATCACACCCGCCATTACCTCCGCCTGGTCGGAGTCCTGGGTGCCGATCCGACACCGATCGCGCCGGTCCTCCGGGTGACCGACGACGAGCGGACCGCCATGCAGGCCACCTTGATGGCCGCACTTCCTCCGGGGGCGCGCGACCAGGCGGAAGCCGGCTGGATTGGGATCAATCCAGGGGCCGAATATGGTCCGGCCAAGCGCTGGCCGGCCGAGAACTTCGGGCGGCTGTTGCAGGATCTGCGTGCGCGGGGCTGCCGGCTGCCGGTGGTGGTCTTTGGCGGCGGAGCGGATGTGGAGGCTGCGCGGTTGGTGGCTTCCCATGGGTCCGGCAACGTGGTCAACCTGGCCGGTCGGACCGGTCTGCGGGAGTTGATGGCGGCGATGACCCGACTCCGGGTTTTGGTGACCAACGACACCGGACCGATGCACGTGGCTGCGGCGTTGGGGGTTCCCGTGGTGGTGCCTTTTGGCAGTACGTCGCCGGAACTGACGGGTCCGGGATTGCCCGGTGATCCCCGCCACCACCTGTTGCGCGCCGGAGTCCCCTGCGCCCCCTGCTTCCTGCGACAATGCCCCATCGATCTGCGGTGCCTGACCCGCATCAGCCCCGACCAGGTCACCGACGCGGTGATGTTGGTCCTCGGCACTGTTGCGAGCCTTCCGTCCCCGTAGTCGCCGGACGTGAGCCGGCGCTGATCGATCGGGAGTCCTCATTCCGGGGGAGGAAGGCCGAGGTTTCGCTTCCCAGTGTCACCGGTCCGACGGTTCGCCACCCGGCCTGTCTGCCCAGTAACGGGTACCAGCTTGATCAAGATGGCGCCGACTCACGCTCGGCGACTACTGGAACGAAGGTGGCCCACCTCCCTGTAGTCGCCGGACGTGAGCCGGCGCTGATCGATCGGGAGTTCCCATCCCGG
>CAIPFS010000689.1 GCA_903864375.1 uncultured Verrucomicrobiota bacterium | reverse complement strand
TGGAAGGCAATCACTTCGTGGCCGATGGCGACCCAGGAGGCGAGTAACGGTTCCAAGCCTTCCAAGGGGGCCAGGAAATCGGATATCCAGACCATCATTCCGCGTTTGGGGACCAGGGCCAGAAGTCGCTCCACCGGAGCCATCAGATGGGTCTCCCGGGCGGTCGGCGTCTTTTCAAGGGCCCGCAACAGTTGGCGAAGGTGACCCGTCCGGTGCCGGGGGGGCAGGTAGTCCTGAACCGTCTCACCGAAAGTCAGCAATCCGACGGCGTCGCCCCGCAGTTCCAGAAAATAGGCCAGGGTTGCCGCGAGGGTTGCCGCATAGTCCGCCTTGGAATATCCGGTGCTGCCATAGCTCATCGATCGGCTTTGATCGACCACGAGGTGGCATCTCAGGTTGGTCTCATCCTCAAAGCGTTTGATCTCAAACCGGTCGCTGCGAGCGTAGACCCGCCAGTCCAGGTGTCGGAGATCGTCTCCCGGGGTGTACTGGCGGTATTCGGTGAACTCCACCGAAAATCCATGGTAGGGGCTTCGATGAAGGCCGTTTCGAGTTCCCTCCACAATCATCCGGGCACGCCATTCGAGGGATTGAAGGCGCATCAAGGTGGCCGGATCAATCAAGGCGGGTTTTCCCGGGATGGCGGGGGAAGCGGCCTTCATGGGGACTTCAGGATGAGGTGGGCGTACCGGGGTTGGACTACTTGGGGAAGGGGGGCGGGACGGCCTCAAGGATGCGCCGGATGACGTCGTCCACCCGGATCCCATCCGCATCGGCCCGGTAATTCAGGAGGACCCGATGGCGCAGGGTGGCTGCGGCAATCGCCCGGATATCCTCCCCGGTGGCGTGGGTACGGCCCTGAATAAGGGCGCGCGCCTTGGCTCCGAGTACCAGGTATTGACCGCAGCGGGTACCGGCCCCCCAATTCACCCAATTATTGACAAACTCCAGGGACCTGGGCTGGCGCGGCCTTGAGGCCGATGCGATCTGGACGGCATATCGAATCCATTCGCCGGCAATCGGCGTTTGACGGACCAGTCGCTGGAAGTCCCGGATGTCATCGCCGGAAAACAACGCTTCAGGCTGTGGCCCGGGTGCTTCTGTGGTCCGCCGGACCACTTCAACCTCCTCCTCTTCGGGAAGGTAATCCATGACCACGTTGAACATGAATCGGTCGAGCTGAGCTTCGGGCAGGGGATAGGTGCCCTCCATTTCCACCGGATTCTGGGTGGCCAGCACGAAGAACGGTTCTTCCAGGGCGTGGCGGACTCCACCGGCCGTGACCTGATGTTCCTGCATGGCTTCCAGCAATGCCGCCTGGGTTTTTGGAGGGGTTCGATTGATTTCATCGGCCAGCACCAGATGGGCAAAAATCGGACCGCGGACAAAGGTCAACTTCCGGCTGCCGCCGGTATCCTGAAGAATTTCCGTCCCGGTGATGTCGGTCGGCATCAGGTCCGGGGTGAACTGGATCCGAGAAAACCGGAGGTGGAAGATCCGGGCAATGGATTTGACCAGCAGGGTTTTGGCCAGACCGGGTGCCCCGGTGATGAGGCAATGCCCACCAGCCAGAAGGGCAATGAGCAACTGCTCAATGACGACCCTCTGACCGACGATCGCCTTGGCCAATTCGGCCTCAATGCGTCCAACGCCGGCCAGCAGCCGTTCCAGCGCAGCCTGGTCGGCCGCATGGGAGGAGACGATGTCTTCGGGTGGGGCGGGGGGAGGCGGCTCGGATGGATTCATGGGGTGCGACCACTAATGGGTCATGGCGTAAAAAATGATGTTGATGCCAAGAGGGTATGAAATTTTCTCAGAGAAATTATGAAAAAAGTAATCGCTCTCGCCTTCGCGCTCCCAGCCGTCGCCGTTGTCCGTATTGTGCGTGGCGATGACCATCATCCGGCCCTTGTCATCAAAGATGGCGCGATGATGGACGGTGCGGGTGTCCCCGTCGTGGTTGAACTCCCAGGTGCGGTGTTCGGGATCAAATTCGCTGTCGGTGCCGAGCCGGTAGTTGGGAACCTGCCCCTTGGTCTTGATCTCAAAAACGCAGTGATACACCGGATGCGAGAGGGGGAGTTCGACGAAGGATTTGTCGGGCAGGAGCTGCTTCAGAACCTGCTCCGCGTTATCCCATTCTGAATCCCCCCAAAAATCATCCAGCATCAGAAACCCGCCGTTCAACAGGTAGCGTCGTAGGGCCAGGATCTCCTCGTTTTCGAGGATGAGGCTTCCCGGTTCGACCATGTAAATGAACGGATAATCGGTCAGCTCCTCGTCGGTGAGATGAATGAAGCGTCCATCCGGGTTGACCTTCAGCGAGGTCATTTGCTGCAGCCGGAAGGAAAGGTTCAAATCGCTGTCCGGCGTATCAGTCGCCCAGTTGCCTCCGCCGGCATAGGGTGCCCGTTCGCGGCGGACCCGGACGAAGGTAAACGTGTCCGCGGCAAAGCCTGGCGTGTTGGTCCAGACCGGGGTTCCGGTGCTGTGTGACGTCAGCTCGCGCGGTGTCTGGATGTCATCGGTGATGGGGACCCCACCCTCGGTGTAGGTTCCACCGCCACGCCCACCACGCCAGCGTTGGGCCATGACCACTCCGGCAAGCAGGAACGGAAGCAAGGCGACCCATGGACGTCGTTTTTTCACGGGTGGGGTGGAGGAGTATTGGTGGACAGAGATTTTTGATTCATCTGCCAGAGCAGATGGAGGGCGCGCCTGTTCCTGGGAGTCTCCTGCAAGGCCTGGAGGAGATGGCGACGGGCCGATGGGTCTCCTGCCTCCTGCAGGTTCATCGCAAGATGATACTCCACGTCCGCGAGATTGGGTGGGTTCAGCCGAAGCAGGGTTTCGTAGTTATCCGCTGCGCCTCGAGCATTGCCGGTGGCCTCATGGGCCAGGGCCAGGAATCGATAGGGGGCAGACACCAGGGGGTTGACCGCCAGCCAGCGTTCGCAGTTACGAATCATTTCCGGCCAATCCTTCCGGGCCTGGGCGAGTTCAATGAGTCGCTGGTAGGCCTCGGGAGCCTCGTGATCGAGTGCCGCGCCACGGGACCACGCCTCCCGTTCATCGTTGACGTCGGAGAGTTCCCGGCTGGCCTTGGCCCACTGCCAGTAGGCGCTGTCCGGACCTGCGTGCCGGGGTTCCAGTTCAATGATCCGTTTCCAGAGGTCCCGGGACGCCGCCCACTGATGGGCTTCTGCCAGGTTTTCAGCCCGCAGGCGGAGGGCCCAGTAGTTGGTCGGGTGATCCGTCGCCCAGTGGAGCTGTGCGTCCTCTCCGCTATCCGACGCTATTTCCCGGGGAGGACGGGTCCAATCGAGACCAGCGCCGAAGGCCTCGGCCCGTTTTCGGGCGAAACGCTCGAATTCGGCATCCAGTTCCCGGGCGGGGGCGGCTCTTCGGGCCAGTGCGGTCGCCGTATCGATGCCGTCCCGAAGATCCTGCAGTAGCGCGATCAGGCGATCGTGGCCGTAGCGCTCGACGAGAAACTCGACGACCCATTCGGCTTCAAAATAGGCAAACTGGAGGTGCAGCGGCGTGGGTGGCGCGAGGAAGGCACCGCTCAATTTGGAGATGGGGGTCAGTTCTCCACCGAGAATCATCTCCCGATACCGGGGTGACAGATGTTGACCCCACGATGGATCGGCCTGGATTTCCTCGTAGACAGAAATCCCTTCGCTCATCCATCGCGGCATCCGGTTGCGCGTCAGCGTGAGCGTGACGGAGTGGCAGAACTCGTGCCAGAGGACTGCCTCCCAGTTGACCGGTTGGGAGGTGTTGGCTGCCGGGCTGTTGGCGGTCACCACCCGTCCGAAACAGACACCGAGAAACCCGGGATTCTCCGGCATTCCAAAAGTCCGGACCCCGAAGTCCTTCTGGTTGTTAAAAATTTCGATCAGCGTCGGTTTGACCAGTTCAACGCCATACTTGGCGGTTAACTGCCGCCGTGCCCGTTCCAGCAGGGCGAGGGCCCGATTTCCATAGATGGAGGCCTCCGCGGGCTCCATCCGAACCACCAAATCCGCATTGGTGAGGGTGCTGAACCCCTCCAGAACATCATGCAACTGGACCAGATTGAACGCCTCGATGTCGTAGCGGTCCTGTTCGTGAACTTCGGAGGCCAGCTTCCATCCCCCGGCTTCGTTGCCCAATCGCAATTCGTCCTGCGCCAGCTGTATTTTGGCTGCAATGTGGTTGGTTTCCCAGATCAGGGCCTGGCGCAGGTGGCTGGCTCCCTCGGCAAACCGGTATTTTTGCGACAGCTTTTTACCGATGAGAAATTCGACTCGTGGATTCTCCTTCCAATGGTGAAAGGCCGCCTCGCGGGCGGTGGCCTCGGCGGCGGCGTCCAGATGCAACTGGGCGAGGACGCCCCGGTACGCCCAGGCTTCCGGGTTCCATGGATTCACCGCCAACACCTCGCCCAAATGCTTTTCCGCTGCCTCATCCTCTTCCGCATTGATTTCGTGGTCGGCCAGCAACAAAAGGCTGGGAAGGTGCCTCGGATTGATGGCCAGCGCCCGTTCCAGGGCGGATGTCGCCTCGTGGGGGGAGCCGTCTTCCACGGCCTGGGCCAGACCGAAAAGGACATCCGGTTCGTTGGGGAATTTTTCAGCGGCTTCGCGCCAGATCTTCGACGCGAGCAGATAATCATGTTTGTCGAGGGCCAGTTGTCCGCGGGCCAGCCACGGTTCCAGGAGGGCGGGGTTCAGGCGCTGGGCG
>CAIPFS010000688.1 GCA_903864375.1 uncultured Verrucomicrobiota bacterium | reverse complement strand
CGACGCCGCCAGACCCTGGGTGGCAGGGGGCATCAAGACGTTTCAGGTTCACGGCTGGCGCTACAGCCAGCCCAGGCGTTTCGATGAGGAGCCGTGCGTTGCGGTCAGCGATGCGCCAGTGCTCCTTCTCGCTGGCGATGCCTTTGGAGGGCCGGGCGTCGAAGGCGCGGCGCGCTCGGGCTGGGCGGCGGCTGAAGCGATCCTCGGGAGGTGCCGCGCGTTCCGAGGCTCCGCCGCCGTCTGATTCCAGAATTCCGGAACCGCCTCCCTCCTGAAGGGAAGCGGTCCGGCCGTGCCCTATCGGTTGGAATTGCCTCCGGAACCATGACCTGTCGGAGCCGGCAGCGAAGGCCTCTCGACATAGCGCAGGTATTCGTACCCGCCAGATCACAGCCCGACCAACGACCGGCCCCGAGTTCACGGATGGACGCCTAAAAATGGGCGTTCTGGAGCCCCAAAGGGGCGAAACAGGATAGCCCGGGGCAACGCCCCGGGTGGGATATCCAGAAATATTTTGAGCCCTGAAGGGGCGAAATTGCAACCACACCGGACAGCGTATTCATCTCGTCCTGGGAGAGACGTTTTGCGCGAGTTGGGACGACGGAGGGGGGATGTGGATCCGCTCCTTGTAACCGGCACGCAACTGGCTAGCCTGCCAGGGGTGAAAGCATTCCTTGCGGTGGTCCTCAGCCTCCTGGGTCTGGGTGTTCCGATGGCTTCGGGCATCTCCCGGACCATTCACCTGAGGGCGGAAGCGGTCGTCACGCCTCCCAAAGGATCCGGACCGCAGGCGGCTGCCCTTTCGACCCCTTCCGGACCCGTGACCGGCCTCTGGCTGCTTCAATTCACCAATCATATCGAGCCGGCCTGGCGCGAGGAGTTGCGCCGGCAGGGGGTGGAGCTCGTGCATTATGTTCCCGATGATGCCTTCATCGCGCGGTTCGATGGAGTGGCTATCGAATCGGTGAAGCAACTGTCGTATGTCCAATGGACCGGCCCCTTCGAGGCCCGGTGGAAGGTTCACCCGCGGCTCGCGGCCCAGGTGGAAAAACAGGTCAACGGACGGTTCGACATCCATTTTCTGGGACGGCCCGGCCTGAGTGCGGTTGAAACGCTGCTGTTGAATCGCTCCGCGGGTGCCCGCGCTGGAGTCAGCACTTCCCTCGGAACCATCTTTGAGGCGTCGGTGACAGCCCCTCAACTTCGCAGGCTGGCGGCCTCGCCCGACGTGATTTGGATCGAGCCGGCTCCGCGTCCCCATCTAACCGATGAAATCGCCGTCAAAATCATCGGGGGCGACGACGGCAAAGGTGCGACACCGTCCCTGGTTCAGGCGGCAGGTTTCGACGGTCGCGACGTGACGGTGGCCGTAGCCGATTCCGGGCTGGATTCCGGCGACCTCACCGCCCTGCATCCCGACCTGGACGGACGGGTTGACGCTCTTTTCTTCTATGACACACTGACCGACGCCTCGGATGAGCATGGGCACGGAACCCATGTGGCTGGAATTGTGGCCGGCAACGCCGCCACGGGTGAGGTGGATGACAATGGCCATTGGTGGGGATTGGGCGTCGCCCCGGGGGCGCATCTGGTGGCTCAACGCATTTTCGACGGTGCCGGAGGCTACCATCCTCCCCCCAGCAATGCCCGGCTGACCCAGGATGCCGTGCGGGCCGGTGCCTATGTCGGCTCCAATTCCTGGGGAGACGACACCGCAGGTGAATACAATTTGAATGCCGCTGAATTCGATGGCCTGGTCCGGGACGCGGATCCGCAGGTTCCCGGCGAACAGGCGTATGTGCTGGAGTTTAGCGCGGGCAATGCCGGTCCGGGAGTTCAAACCCTCGACAGCCCGGCCGTGGGCAAGAATGTCCTGGCCACCGGTGCCTCGGAAAACAACCGGTTTGGCTTTGGAATTTACGACAGTGGTCAGGAAGTGATCGCCGATTTCTCGAGCCGGGGTCCGGCGGAGGATGGTCGAATCAAACCCGACCTTGTTGCCCCGGGCACATGGATCGCGTCGCTCCGGTCCGTCTATGCCAACGATAACAATTCCTGGGCGCCGATCGATGATCGCTACCTCTACGAGGGCGGTACCTCCCAGGCGGGACCGCATGCCAGCGGGGCCTGTGCCGTCGCCGTGCAGTGGTATCGGGCCACCCACGCCGGTGCCACACCCTCCCCGGCGTTGGTCAAAGCCATGCTCATGAATTCCACGGACTCCCTGGGGACGGCGCTGGTGCCGGACCCCAGCGCTGCCGCTGATCCGTCCAGTGACGGTACCGGAACCATCCTGGTCGGGACCGACAACACGCCGATTCCCAACAACGACGAGGGATGGGGCCGGTTGAACCTGGCCAACCTCATCCTCTCACCCGTGCGTTGGATTTTTCAGGACCAGGGAGTCGAACTTGCCACCGGGGAAGCCGCGGAAAGGAAGGTGATCATCGGGGGCGGCGCACCGCTCCGGATCCTATTGGCCTACACGGACGTGCCCGGACTTCCCGCGGCAATCCCGGCTCTGGTCAACGACCTCGATCTCGAGCTGGTGGCACCCGATGGCACCCTCTATCGCGGAAATGCCATTGCGGAAGGGGAGAGTGTTGCGGGCACGCCGGAAGGCGATCGCGTGAATAATGTGGAGGGCATCCTGATCGGCGCTCCATCCGGCGGCCAATGGACGGTTCGGGTCGTTGCCCACCATGTCCCGGTGGATGTTCATCATCGTACGAACGGCCTCCCGCGCCAGGACTTCGCCCTGGTCATCTCCGGCCAGCTTCCCCAGGCCGGCGAGGGCATCATTGCCTGGGACAGGACCGAGTACCGTCTGCCCTCCACGGCGACCGTCCGGTTCACCGATCAGAAGCTCACCAACACGCCGTCTCTCAAGGTTCGCGTGTTTTCCAGCACGGACACCAACGGGTTGGTGGTGACCCTGAAGCCGTCCGGTTTTCCCGGGGCATTTGCCGGAACCGTGGCCCTGGCCGACGGGCCGGTTGTTCCCGGGGACGGTCGGCTGCACGCTGCGAACCTCGACCAACTGGTGGCCAGCCTCCCGTCGCAGGGTCCGACGCCGGATATCAGCGCGGTGGCCACCGTCGACACCGTGCCCCCGGTGATTGGATCCGTCAGCACCACTCTTCAGTTTGGCCAGGCCAGCCTGGAATGGCAGATCGATAAACCGTCCACATCGGTCTTGTATTACGGAACGACCAACGCGGTGACCAATGCCATACCGGTCCCCGGCTTTATTACTGACGCCGCAGTCGACCTCCCGGCGTTGACGCCCGGAACGACCATTTTTTACGAAATCGTGGCCACGGATCGGGCGGGAAATCAGTCCACGAACAACAATGGTGGCGCCTATTTCCGGCTGATCGCTCCCAAGGCCGCCACAGCGCTGCTGCTCTATACCCCGGAAAGTCTTTTTACTGCCGGTGGTGCCCTGGCGGATACTCCGTATCCGGGTCCCGAGAACTGGACCGGACCCCTCGACGTGCTTGGGCTGCCTTATGAAGTCTGGGATACGAGCGTTGAGGGTCGGGCCCCAACCGTCGATGAATTGCGCCAGTATCAGCTGGTGCTCTGGCGTCCCGAGGAATTAACGGCACCACTTCCTGGGCTTCTGTCTTCGGTGACAGGCTATGTCCGCCAGGGTGGGTCGCTCTTTGTCGCCTCCTTCGACATCCTCACCCGACTTCAGGAGGCCCAGGCCACCAACTTCCGGCAACAGGTTCTCCATGTGGCGGACTTTCAGGCCGACCAGGGAGCCAATCAAC
The DNA here is from genome assembly GCA_903864375.1 of uncultured Verrucomicrobiota bacterium. Classification (GTDB taxonomy): domain Bacteria; phylum Verrucomicrobiota; class Verrucomicrobiia; order Limisphaerales; family UBA9464; genus CAILNN01. The sequence goes on along the minus strand of CAIPFS010000688.1, from coordinate 7,589 downwards.
TGGTGTCCGCCTCCGGTGATCCGGTGGGCGACGGTTCCAATGTCACATTGAACTACGACTCCTTTCCCAGCGGACTGGTCATTGATCTCCTCGGAATCGTCTGGCCGGACGGAGCTGACGCACTGGTTCCGGGCACCAACACGGCCCCGGCGTTTTATCAGGAAGACAATCTGATTGTCGGCATCCACTACCCGAGAACCGGGGAGATCTCGCGAGATGGACGGGTCGTGTTTCTGTCGTGTGCCTTTGAATCCATTCCCGATGCCGGGGATGCCCCCAACAATCGAATCTCCATCCTGCAGGACGCCATCCGGTTTCTGGTTCCCACCGTGGCGTCCGGGGCGACCGTTGCTCTCGATCAACCGGCCTACACCCTCCCGCAAAACGCTTTGGTTGAAGTGACTGACGGTTCCCAAACGAATGCGTCGGTGACGGTGACCATTGTGACACCCCGCCAGACCAGCACCCTTTCGCTTCCCGCCACCGTGCGACCCGGTGTCTTTCAAGGCCGATGGACCCTCACCGGCAACCCGGGGACATCCGGCTCATCGAATGGGTGGGTCGCCGACGGCGATGTCGTCAGAGTCAGCTATACGGATCTGAAGGGACAAACCGTGGAAACCCATGCCCCAATCGATACCCGTCCACCAGCGATTTCCAACGTCGCCGCGGAACCGGATTACAATGAGGCAAACATCACCTGGAGCACCGACAAACCCACCGATGCCACGGTCCGATTTGGCGAGTCGGGCGGCGACGATAGCTTTTTGACACGCACCACCTACCAGGATGAGTTGGCAACCAACCACTCGGTTCTCATCAGCGGCCTCCTCTCAGACCGGTTGTACTACTTCCAGGTCCTGTCGCGCGATGCCGCGGGAAATCAAACCCGGGACGACCGCAGTGGCTCGTTCTACACCGTGCGGACGCTCAAGCCACTGACGCCACCATGGACGGATGACCTCGAATCGGGCGGCGATCGCTGGCTGGTCCTGGACAACAGCGGTGGCGCCGGTCTTGGGGATCTGACGGGGGATCCCTCGGCATCGGGCTCCAACTGGACCCTGGGCACCCCGCAAAATTCAACGGGAACGGGTGCCCACAGCGGCGCCATCGTGTGGGCTACCAACCTGGGCGGAAACGCGGTCGACTTCTCAGCGTCGGATCTGATCAGCCCGGCCATCGGGCTGTTTGGTGGCAACCAGGCCACACTCGAATTCTGGCAGAACTACGAGTTCAGTTCCAACTCGAGCGATGGAAGTGATGGATTTGGCGACTTTTCCACCGAGACCGGCACGGTCTCCGTTTCCATCGATAATGGGGCCAACTGGATGGATCTGACCTCCATGAACGATGGGGCTTCCGCGGGGTGGGAACCCGTCCAACTCGACCTCACCCCTTACATTGGAAACATCATCCGGATCCGTTTTGACTATCAATTGTTTTCGTTTAACAGCAACGCGCGGCTGGGTTGGATGCTGGACGATTTCCAGCTCACCATGAATCAGGTGGCGAAAACTGCCATCGAGGTGACCAATAATCTGGCCGAAGCCGGCGTCACCCTCGTCGGCCCGACCAATCAGGTCGCAACGGGGCAGGGATTCCAGGTAATGACCAATGTCCCGCCTGGCACCTACCAGATTTCCTGGAGTCCGGTTCCCTATTACCTGACACCCCCGCCACAAACCAGGGTCCTGACCACCAATAATTCGCCGATCCTGATTCAGGGCCTCTACACCTTTCCCGACGTGAATCACAACGGCATCAGCGACCTCTGGGAATCGCACCATTTCGGTGCCATCGTCCCGGGCAGCACCGGGCGCGAGGATTCCGATGGCGACGGCATGAGCGACTTTGCCGAATGGGAGGCCGGAACCGATCCCCTGGACCCGAAGAGTGTTCTTCGATTGGAAGTGCCGCTGGTGCAGTCCGGTCGACCGGTCCGCTTTACGTGGCCCACCGTGGTGGGTCGGCAGTACTGGCTGGAAACGAGTGAGGACCTGAAGACCTGGATTCCCGTCAGTGACAAGACCATCGCCACCGGGTCATCCCTGAGCAGCAGCGTATCGGCTCTGGACCCCCGGATTCCCTACTTCTTCCGCGTCCAGGTACGGCCCTGAGGGGAGCCCAGGTGGTGGTGGTTAAAATCGGCATGAGGATTTGGCCTGCAATGGCGGGACGTCCCTTCGGATCCAAGTCCCCAATCATTGCTCGGATGATCACCTTTCCCGCTCTAAAGGCACTTGAGGGACGAGTCTCCCGGCGAGCCGTGATGATCCGATCCACGCCCGCCGTGCGAATTCGCAGCAGTTTGATTCAGCCTGACCCCGAGTGAGTTCGATGAGGTATTGAACGGGTTTAAGGGGTGGCGACGAGAAAGTACGAATAAGGGGAAAGGTCGGTTGTTAAGAATCTCCAGGGCCAAAGGCCCGTTTCCATTCCAGCCTGGGCCAACGGCCCAGGTTCGGTCGTGCAGTTCCGAGGGCTGAAGGCCCGGACCTGGATTTATCCCGCAAGCATGGGGTGCGCCTTGGTGGATTGGATCGGGCTTGCAGCCCTCAGACGCTACCTGTGATTCGACCTGGGCCGCTGGCCCAGGCTGGGATGTCAGCGCGCCGGTGGCGCTCGTGCGTGGCACCTGGAGTTCCAGTTGGAAGAAAACCTTTGAATTACTAAGGGACAGGTCATCTGTAACCGAGCCCGATTGGAGCTTGCCTCAACCAAAAATCAGGCGTAGGGCAATGAAGGTCGGTAAACCTTTAAACCTTTAAACCTTCATCCTATGCGTCTCCTTCGTTCCCTCTGGGTGGCCGTTGCACTGCTGCCCGCCGTATCCGCAGTGGCATCCCCGTCGGTGGTGACCCGGTCGTCGTTTGGTCAGGGGCATGTTCAACCTGTCGCATCAGTCCGGGCGTCCGGTCACGCGGTGGCCGCCGCCAAGGTCCGGCGTGCCCCGTTCCCCGCCTCCACCAGCCGGATTGATGTCTTTTCAGCGGAGGACATCGCCCGAAGTGGCAAGGGCGACCTTTCGGCATTGTTTGCCGGTCACTTTACGGGGTCCCGCTGATCGGGTTCGGGGCTCAGCCCGGGGCTCCCTGGGTGCGCTCCACCAGTTGTCCGAGTGTCGTGGACCGGGCTCTGCCGGCCTCCACTTCGGCAATTGCGTCGAATTCGGCGCGAACCAGGGGGCGCGCGTCATCGGCGGCGGTGATGACGTCGTGGCCCTGGCCGGCCCGTATCGAGTGAAGGATTTGCCAGACGTTGATTTGATCCAGTGGTCGAGCCGGAAGGTAACCCACCTCGGAGCCTGCCGCCTCGCGCAGGAGATGGGTCGCGAAGAGCGATTGTAGAACGTCCTTGGCCAGCTTGGGGGGCACGGCCATGCGTTCGGCCAGCTGGGCGGCCGTGTACGGAGGTTCGCCGTTGGTAAATCGATCTCCAATCAGGGTCATCAGTCGCAGGGCGATGAATTCGCGAGCCTGGTGATGCACCCGTCCGACCCAGCGTTCCTGCAGGTAGGCATGACGGAATTGGAAGACGTACGCCGTCTGTGCCCCGAAAAGGAGGATTAGCCACGACAGATACATTCCCAGTAGAAAGAGCGGGACCAGTCCGAGGCTTCCATAGATGGCGTTGTAGGTGACGACCCGGGTGTTGTAGAGGGCGGAAAGTCTTCCATTCAGGGTCCAAAGGACGGCGGCGACGGCACCGCCGATCAGCGCCGCCTGCCATTGGACCCGGGTGTTGGGCATCCAGAGGTAGAGTCCGGCGAATGCCAGACTCATGATGCCAAGGGTGAGGAGCCACGACAGCGACGCGATGATCTGACTGGCCACCGCAAAGGTTTCTCCGCCCCCGGCATGGTGCAGGAGGGCGAGGTAGTTGACCCCCTTGCCGAGAACCACGGCAATCGGTCCCAGGGTGATCACCGCCCAGTAAAGGACGATACTCATGAACCAGGTGCGGCCCTTGGGCACGCCCCAGATGTCGTTGAAGGCGGATTCGACCGTGCGCAGCAGGGAAATGGCAACAAAGAGGAGCCCGGCCATGGCCGACGCACCGACCGTGCCGAAACGGATGTTGCCTACAAATTCCACAATCTTGGCGGCCACTTCACTCCGCTTGGTCCGGTTCTGATTGGCGGGGTCGGATGCATCGGCCATAGGCACAATTTCCTTTGGAAACACCTCCTGCAGCAGCAGCCGATTCATCCGTCTCAGGTCGGGGGGCGGATTGGTCGCCGTGATCAGGGTTCGTGTGGCCGGGGACAGGGAAACGCCGGCAAAGCGTTCGGTGGAGTAAAAATTGGTTTCGGCGATCACGCTGTTGAACATTTTGCTCAGGGCAACCTCAACGGCCAGACGACCGGCATCGGTGCCATCCCAACTCACCGTCAGGTCTCGTGCATCGGGCGTCATCCGTTCCCACAAATACTTGCAGACCGGGTTGGTTGCTTGAGTGATGCGTTCGGTCAACGACCTCAAGCCTGAATAATCGTCGGCGGAAAAGACAGGTGACGTGGGATCGGCCGTGTCCTCAGCGCTCACCCCGATGGCGGGTGCCACGCGGATGACCGCCGCATCGATCAGGTCTTCCAACTCCCGTTTTTGACGGGCTTCATCCCGCGGCAGGAACAGGGCGGCGACACTGATTGAAACGGCGAGCAGGGGAACGACGGCCAGAAGGGTCGTGTAGGCCAGTGCCGAGGCTCGAACCGGACAGCGGTTGCGGAGGAAGTTCTGGAAGACCAGCAACCAGAAATGGATGAACCGCTGCCAGCCGTTCAGCCGCGGCTCCTCCGAGGCGACGGTGTCATCATCAATGATCGTCTTGACCTGGGCCTGCATTCGCTCGAGCTGGCCTGAAATCCGGTTGGGGTTGGGGTTGACCGCCATGCGGGCATCCTATCTGGACGGAGGGAAATGAAAAGGGTTGAGACCCGGACTGGAATCCGGCGGACTCCCGGTTCAAGCTCTCCGGATGAAGGTGAACGTGGGGGTGATTACGATTTCTGACCGGGCATCCAAGGGGCTTTACGACGACCTGGGAGGTCCGGCGGTCCGCGAGGCGGCTGTGGCCCATGGCTGGACCGTGATGGCTGAAGGACTGGTGCCGGACGAAATCCGGGCCATTCAACGGGCGATCCGTGAGCAACTGGCCCGGGGCTGTCACCTGGTGCTGACCACTGGTGGAACCGGAGTTGCGATGCGGGATGTCACCCCGGAAGCGGTCCGCGAGATTGCCACACGGGAGCTTCCCGGCTTCGGCGAAGTGATGCGCATGGAATCGATGAAGATCACCCGCAATGCGATCCTGTCGCGGAGTCTTGCGGCGGTGGTGGATCGGGGGCTGGTCATTTGCCTGCCGGGAAAACCGAGCGGCGCGGTGGAATGCCTTGGCTTTGTCGCGGGTGCCATTCCCCATTGCCTGGAGGTCCTCCAGGAGGTGCCGACCAGTTGCTAGACGGCGTTGCGCGGGCTTTCCAGCCCTGGCACCACCCGGCGGAAAATCGGAGGCGCGGCAGGCGGGGAGGTCGTTACTCTGTCGGGTGGCCGCCCGGTCAGCGTCCGTTCCGGTCCATGCCGCGGGCCACACCAATCCAGTAAAGCAGTTGCAGCATGGCCGTGAGCATCGCGGCCACGTAGGTCAATGCTGCGGCAGAAAGAACCTCTCGGATGCCGTCCCCCTCCCGTTCGGTGACGATACCCAGTCGTGCCAGTTGGACTTTGGCCCGCGCGCTGGCGTCGTATTCGACCGGAAGGGTGACGAGCTGGAACAGCGTGACAACGGAGAAGAGTCCGACCCCGGCCCACACCAGATTCGCTGCCAGAGCGTGCATGGCCCCGGCCATGAACATGCCCACCATGATGATGAAAAACGCGGCACCACTGGCGAAATTGGTGATCGGCACCAGTGCCATCCGGAATCCGAGCGGACCGTAGGCCTGCTGATGCTGGAGTGCATGGCCGACTTCGTGGGCGGCCACGCCGACGGCCGCCAGACTCGTGCTATGGTAGTTGCCGGTTGAAAGGAAGACCGTATGGGTGGAGGGATCGTAATGATCGCTCAATTCCCCGGGGACCTCCTCGATTCGAACCTGCCCCAGACCATTGCGGTCCAGGATGAATCGGGCGGCTTCGGCGCCGGTGATGCCCCGCTCGGAACCGATCTCGGAAAACCGCGCGTAGGCGCTTCGCAGCCGCATCTGTGCCCACAACGCCAGCAACGCCCCGGGCAGAATAAAAATCAGTTGTCCAAATTGCAGCAAGTGCATGGATCCAATGAGTTGCGGGCCGGGACTGTTCCCGACCCGCGTTATTCATAGCCCATGGGGAAATGGGCGGCAAATGAGCCTGAAGATGGCTCTGGGGGACGGACTCAGGAGGCCGGTGCCGGCTCCGATGGGGTACCGTCCGCCGGTACTCCCACCACTTTGGAGAGCAATTGGTTCAGTCGTTTGAGCATGGCCCGCGGATCCTCCAGGAGGCCGGCCGCCAGCCGGGCCTGGTCGAGCAATTGATGGGCCACCAGGCCGGCGGTCTCTGCATCCGAGGTCCGCAACGTTTGCAGCCGGATGACCACGGGATGACGGGGGTTGAACTCCAGGTCCGGAGCCTGTTCAAACCCGCCTGCGCGATCCTGCCCCATTAATTTCAGGGTTCTGCGCATGGAGCCGGTCATGAAGGAATCCCGTTCGACCACCACCACCGGGCTGTCCACCAGACGTTCCGACGAGCGAACCTCTTCCACGGTTTCACCCAGGGTCTCCTTCAGCCAGGCGGCCAGCGCTTTGGCGTCGTCCTCGCTCAGCGCGCCGGCGGCCGGTGTCTCCAGTTTGAGTTCCGCCCGCTCCGCACCCTTGAGCGACTTGCCCTCGAATTCCCGAACCCGGTCGAGAACAAATTCATCCACCGGATCCTCGACAAAGAGAACCTCGTACTTGCGGGCCTGAAAGACCTCATAGTACGGGCTGGCCTCGGCCGCCGCCCGGTCCCCCGCCAGCAGGAAATAAATCTCGGTTTGACCTTCCGGCATCCGTTTGACGTATTCCGCGAGCGACGTTTTCTTGCCGGCCTCGGTGGCGGAGGACTCGTAGCGCAGGAGTTTGGCCAGCGCTGCAGAGTGCTCGGTTTCCGCCAGGATGCCTTCCTTCAGGTACCGGGCATGCTGTGCGTAAAACTCATTATAGGTATCCGCCGACTTTTCGGATTCCTCGGCAAGGAACTTCAGGAACCGGTTGGTCAGGGCACGGTTTAATTTCCGAAGCAGCTCGGAGTCCTGCATCCGTTCCCGGGAGACATTGAGCGGGATGTCTTCGCAATCCACCACCCCGCGGACGAACCGCAGCCACTCCGGGAGAAGATGCTTGGGCTTGGCTTCGATCAGAACCTTCCGGCAATACAGGTGGACTTCCGACTCGGTCCGTCCCATTCCCGGCAGCTCGAGGGAGCGGGTGGGCACAAACAGGAGCGCCTGAATCGAGAGGGGGGCGTCCGCGGTGAAATGGAGTCGGTAACGTGGTGCCTCGAAGTCATGTCCAATGTACTTGTAGAACTCGAGATACTCCTCGTCCTTGACCTCGTTCCTGG
>CAIPFS010000687.1 GCA_903864375.1 uncultured Verrucomicrobiota bacterium | reverse complement strand
GGCACGAAGTGTCCCGACCCCAGTTCATGGAAGCATCGTTAAGCAAGACCCGGCTGGGCTTCATCGAGACAGCAGGTGGTCTGTGCCAGAAGGTGGGAATGCCCCGCTCCACCGGCCAGATTTTCGGGTTGCTCTATTTGTCGTCCACACCCCTTCCGCTGGAGGATATCGCGTCGCTTTTGAGCATCAGCAAGGCGAGCGCCAGCACCGGCAGCCGTCAGCTTCTGGGCTGGCAGGCCATCCGCCAGGTCTGGGTCCCCGGGGATCGCCGGGACTTTTTTGAAGCGCGAGGTGAACTGCGCGATGTGCTGCGGGCCGGCTACGACAATCTGATGCGTCCGAAACTCGACAAATCGATCCGCAAACTGGAGGGCTTTGTGGACACTCTGGAGGCGGAGCGGACCGAAGGAACGATTTCCAGGGAGGAATACCAGTTCTGCCGCGCCCGGTTGCAGCAATTGGAGAAGATCCAGGATCGGGTTCGTCAGTTGCTGCCGTTGGCGGAACGATTGTTGTGAAGGGGCCCGGGTTGCGTCCGTCGCGCCCGCCCGTTAGCCTTGTTCAGGCCATGAAAACCCCAGTTCCCCGCCACCGTCTGGTTCAACTGCTCCTGATGTTTCTCCTGTTCCTCGGCTCCAGCGTGGGGTCGTGGGCCTGGTTTCACGTCAGCCCGCAGAAATACCCGGTCAGTTACCATTTTCACGTCCGTCAGCAGGTGGCGGGCTACGAATTCGTTCCGGAAGCCGTGGCGGAGGAGGCGGTGGAGATCCTGTCCACCACCAATCTGTTCAATGGCCGGTTTGTCCGGGAAAAACGGGACCGCTTCACCGTTTTTGCCGGGGAATGGACCGGACGCGACGCCCGGGAAATGTCGGTGGTCCAGCATACCCCCGACATCTGCTGGGTCACAGTGGGGGCCCGTCCGGTGGACATGGGGCAACCCTCGGTGGTGGAGGTGCCGCTGGCCGGTGAAAAGGTGGCCTTTGAATGCCGGGTGTTCAACATGGGCCACGACTCCATTCCCGAGATGACCATCTGGTGCGCCACGGCCACGGGACAGGTGCTGATGGAAGGGGGGCGCTTCAGTGGAGAGGCCACCAGTGAGTGGGAAAAGCGCAAGCTGATGAACCACTACACCCGCATCCGCTCGATGAATACCTTTCTGCAGGCGGTGAAAAACCGGATTCCGGGCGACGGTTCCAAGCAATTTGTCCGTCTTTCGACCGGGGTGACCGGTGACTGGCGGATAACGCTGGCCCAATTGAAGGATTTTGCCCAACAGTGGCTCGAGTTGGAGGTGGCACGCCAGGTTCCGTCCACCTGATGGGGACGGGTGCCGGCAGCAGGGGGGAAGTCTCCGGACGCATCCAGGCCCTCCGATTTCCACTGGCCTGCGTGGTGGTCTGGATTCACGCCCACGAGCCGAGCGTTCATTTTTCAGGAGGTTCCAGTCCGTTGGTCCTTCCGTGGGGATACCGATGGTTGCTGGAGACGCTGTTCGATGACATGGCCCGGGTGGCCGTCCCGCTTTATTTTGTCTTTTCAGGATACCTCCTCTTCCTGCGGTCATCAGAGGCGGGCTGGACCTGGGGAAATGCCGTGCAACAGCGGCTGTCGCGGATGCTGCCGCCCTACCTGTTTTGGAATACCCTCTTTTTCTCGGTGCAGCAGTTGGGGCGATGGATGCCTGTCACCCGGGCCTACTTCCGTGACCGGGGTCCGGTCGAGGGGACATCCCTGGTGTGGTCCTGGATCGATCCCTGGCTCGGTCTGACCGGTCATCCGGCCGATGTTCCTCTCTGGTACCTGCGGGATCTGGCTTTTCTGTTGCTGCTTTCCGGGGTCATCGGCGGGTGTCTTCGCTGGCTTCGCGGCCCCGCCGCCCTGTTGTACTTTGTTGCGGTCCTGGTTCTTGAATTTGCCTGTCAACCGTTGCACTCGCGGCTGCCGTCCGATCTTTTCTGGTTCAGTTGTGGTTGCTGGTGTGGATTGAACGGAACGATTCCCGATCTCACGGGATCCTGGAGGCGTTTCATGACCGGTGTCTGGCTGGTTGCGTCGGTCTGGCGGGGGTATGGCCTGTTGAACTCCAGCATGTGGAGAATGGCGTGGCTCACCGTGCCGCTCGGGGTTTGGGTGGCCTGGAGTTGGAGTGCCGAACTGCGGCGGTATCCCCACCTGCGGGCGCAATGGCAGCGACTGGCGGCCCCCTCGTTCTTCCTGTTTGCCGCGCATGTGCTGCCCCTGGTGGCTCTTCGCAAGCTCGCCTGGCGCTCGCTGGAAAGCGGAGGCAGCCTCCCCAGCCTCCTGGGGTTGTACGGAGTCATTCCCGGGATCGTGGTGCTGGGCTGCCTGGGACTGCATCGAGGAATCGCCCGGCTCCCGTGGCGCTGCCAGAAGTGGATCGATCCCACGGTAAACCACCCGAAAGCGTCGGTCCGTCCGGCATGATTTTTTCGTCAACGTCCCCTAGGTCTATCGAACTCATTCCCATGAAATCCCTTGATTCCCAATTGACTGAACTGGCAGAGACCGTCGAACGATTCCGAGCCCTCCTCCCGGCGGTGGAGTCGGCGGGAGTGGCCATCCGCGACGCCCTCCGTGCGGGAAACAAATTGCTGACCGCCGGCAACGGCGGCAGTTGCGCCGATGCCCTTCACCTGTCTGAGGAATTGGTGGGCCGGTTTGACAAGGAGCGCCCCTCCCTCCCGTCGATCTGCCTGAGCGCCGATCCCACCCTGCTGACCTGCATCGGCAATGATTACGGGTACGATCAATTGTTCGCCCGTCAGGTGCAGGGACTCGGAAAACCGGGCGATGTGCTCGTCGTTTTCACCACCAGCGGCAAGTCCACCAACCTGGTCCTGGCCCTCCAGGCCGCCCGCCTCCAGAAGGTCACCACCATCTCCGTTCTGGGGAAGAGCGGGGGCAAGGCGAAGGGGTTGGCGGATCATGAGCTGATCGTTCCCAGCAACAACACCGCCCGAATCCAGGAACTTCACACCTTTGTCCTCCACTCCTGGCTGTCGATCATCGAGGCCGAATACCCTGGAACCAAATGATCCATGGACGGTTGACAGATGCCGACAGCGGTCGGTTCAACCTCGGCGGACCGGTCTGGGCCGGGGTCATGGACTGGCTGTGCGATGAGGCGCCCACGGCCGCTCCCGGTCGGTATGAGCTTTCCGCAGGTGACCTTTTTGCGAACGTGATGGAGTACGAGACCATCCCGCGCAGTGAGGCCCGGTTCGAAAGCCACCGGGAATTTGTCGACCTCCAGTACACCCTCGAAGGGGATGAGGAAATCGACTGGTCCCCCCTGGCCGGCCTGGTGCCCGATGGTCCCATGGACCAGGACCTGCAATTCTGGCTGCCGCCCGCCTCCGGTTGGAGCACGCTGTGCCAGCCATCCGGTCGATTCGCTGTCTTTTTCCCCGGCGATGCGCATCGGCCCAAGGTCCGACACTCCACCCAGCGGGTTCGCAAGGTGGTGATCAAGGTGCGAGCCCGGTTGCTCGCTCTCGATTCCCTCTGACCCACGTCGTCTGGCCTCCGGGTTGCCCCTGAACCCTGCCGGTCGGTCCTCCCGCGGGTCCCGCTGTGGTCCGTACCTTTCTTACTTTTACCGTTCCATGCATGCCTCACTCCTGAATCCACTGTTCCGATTGGGAGGTCTGCCCTCCCGGTTGAACGCCCGGATGGCGTCCCGCCCTGCAGCGGGAAACTTCCTCTGGCTGGCCACCGACAAGGGAGTCCGTCTGATCATTGCCGTGGTCATCGGCAGTTGGAGCGCCAAGTACCTGGGTCGGGAGAACTTCGGGCTTCTGAATTTTGCCCTCCCCATCGTGGCGGTGTTCGCCTCCATTGCCCCGCTGGGAATGGAGGCCCTCGTGGTCCGTCAAATCATCCAGGAACCGGGTGCGGCCGGGCGCTGGCTGGGAACCGTGATGGGATTCCGTGGTGCCGCCGCCAGCCTCTTCGCGGTCGCGGCCGTCGCCGTGGCCTGGTTGCAGCGGCCCGGCGATCCCGCCAGCCTCTGGATCACCGTCATTCTGGCCGCCGGCATGGCGGTTCAGGCCATGGAGGCCGGTGAACTCTACTTTCAGGCCCGCATCGAGATGCGCCGCCTCATCTTTCCCCGGCTCGGCCTCTCCATCTTCATCAACCTGGTGAAGGTGGGTTTCATTCTCCGGGGCATGTCCGTTTACTGGTTCGCCGGTCTCACCGCGGCGGAGCAGGGGGGGAGCGGACTGCTGACCCTCTGGCTGATGCGCCGGGCTCTCGGACGGGAGCAACGCCTTCAATTTGAATTTCAACGCGGCTGGACGCTGCTCAAGGAGTGCTGGCCCCTGGCAGTCTCCGCCCTCACCGTCATCCTGTATCTCAAGACGGCTCAATTGGTCATGAACAGCCGGCTGAGCATCCCCGAACTCGGAATTTTTGGCGCCGCCATTCGCATCCCCGATACCGTCGGCTTTCTGCCCACCATCCTGGCCTCCTCGCTCCTGCCCGGATTGCTGCGCAGCCGGGCCCTGGGCGACGGCGTCTACTTTGAGCAACTTCAGCGGTTTTTCCGGCTCAATGCCCTGGTGGCCTACATGGTCTGCCTGCCGCTGTCCCTCGGTTCCTACCTCATCATCCGCCTGCTGTTTGGCCACGACTACCGGGACGCCGCCCCCGTCATGGCCGTGTACACCTGGGCCCTGTTCTTCGCCTTTCAGGGTGTCGCCCGCGGTCAGCACCTGCTGAACCTGCGCCTCGTCCGGCTCTCGCTGCTCTTCAGCGTCGTCGGCCTGGGCGTTAGTCTGGCCCTCAACTTTCTGCTGATCCCCCGGTATGGCATCATGGGGGCTGCCGTGGCGACCGTCGTCTCCAATTTCTCCTGCTCGGTTCTGACCTCCTTCCTGGTCGCCCCCACCCGCCGGATTGGACGGATGCAACTGCTGGCCCTGGTAACCCCGTTCCAGGGGGTCCTGAAACAATTCCGTGGTTAGACGCCGCCGATCGCGGCTCGACGTCGGTGTCCGTCTCCTGCCACCCCCCCGGTCCCCTTCCTTCGCCCCGTCCGCTCTCATGAGTCCTGTCGCCTTCCTTGTTTTCAATCGTCCGGAAGTTACCGCCCGCACCTTCGCCGCGATCCGCGAGGCCCGTCCACCCCGGTTGCTGGTGGTGGCCGATGGCCCCCGGGCCACACGGCCCGGTGAGGATGCGAAGTGCCGGGAAACCCGTCGGGTCATCGACGAGGGGGTCGACTGGCCGTGCGAGGTGGAGCGGAACTATTCCCCGGTCAATCTCGGTTGCGCCGAACGCGTCGCCGGGGGACTCGACTGGGCCTTTTCACGGGCCGACCGCTTGATCGTGGTGGAGGATGATTGCCTGCCCGATCCGTCCTTCTTCCGCTTCTGCGACCAGTTGCTGGAGCGATATGCCGACGATCAACGGATTGGCCAGATCTGCGGCAGTCCCTTCATTTGTGACCGTCTGGAACGTTCCACCAGTTACATTTTCAGCCGGTACGGCCCCATCTGGGGCTGGGCCTCTTGGGCACGGGCCTGGAAGCACTACAGCCTCACGCTGGAGAGCTGGCCGGAGGTGGAACGCAGTGGTAACTTCCGGAGTTTCATCCCGGACCCGTTTGAACGTCGGTCACGGCGGAAAACCTACCATGGGCTGCACCGGGGGCCGAGAAGCACCTGGGATCTGCAATGGGGCTACGCCAAGATGGCCAATTCCATGCTGTCCGTCATTCCCACCCGCAGCATGATCGAGAACATCGGCTTCGGTGCCGATGCGACCCACACCCTGACCCAAAACGGTCCGGCACTGACCCGCGGCAGCATGCCCGACTCCCTGATCCACCCGACTAATATCCTGGCAGATGCGGCGTTTAATGATCAGTTTTCTATGAAGGCGCAGCCTCACCCGTGGCAAAGGCGTCTATCCAGATTGTTGGTCCGCTTGAATGTTTGGGCGGCCGCAGATAATCAGTAACATTTCACTCTGTCACAGCTCAATCCCGAAACAGATTCCTTCGCAAGGGCTTCATTCTCTTGGCTACACTGGGTCACAGCATCTTGAATACTTGTCTCATTCAGTATGAAAGATAAGCTTCTGAACTATTTGTCGCACCGCTGCTATCACTTTTGCCTGCGATGGCGAAATACGCTGTTCAAGACCCATCAGGTCAACGGTTTAAAATATGATCGAATCGGCCCGGTTCAGTTAAAGATCGGTGCGAATTCATACGCCAATGGCATTCATGTTTACGGATGGCAACCGGAGCTCTCGGTGACGGTCGGTAAATTTTGTTCGATTGCCGAGGATGTTGTATTTCTTGCAGGAGGGGAACACGACCATCGGGCCATCAGCACCTCTTCCGCCTTCAATACCTGGGCTCCATCAGGACGGCTCAATTCCAAGGGAAACATCCAGGTCGGCAACGACGTATGGATAGGTCACGGGGCCATTATTTTGTCGGGGGTTCAACTGGAGGATGGCGCCGTGGTCGGGGCCGGGGCGGTTGTCACCAGGTCCGTTCCGCCCTACGCAATCGTCGCAGGCAGTCCCGCCCGTATCATCAAGTACCGATTTGATGAGGAGACCATCCACCGCCTGCTGGAGAGCCGGTGGTGGGATTGGGACGAGGCAACGCTACGGAAACGCGCCCACCTTATCCGCAACATTGATCAATTTTTGGACGGCGGAGGGAATTCACCCTCGCGCCCAACCGATCCACGTTCGAACCCATGACACGCGTCAGCATCATTACCACCGTCAACCACAATGTGGGCGACGACTTTGTTCGGGAGGGTATTCTTCACCTCCTCTCGAAACAGTTCGGCAAAATCCAGCCGAAACTCATCCATAAGCACCTCCCGATCACGACGCGCCCGGAATTCTACTGGTTTCGGCGCTATCAGGTGGACAAGTTTTTCGACCGATACCACGTCTCCGGCGGCCTCAAGGTCTCCAGCCGGATCGACCGGATGCTTCCGGTGTTTCCGTGGTCGGATCGGATCAAGGCCTGCGATATGCTGGTTCAGTCCGGTGCCCCTGTGTACTGGGCGCATCCCGATGGGGATTGCCAGAACAATGAGTGGTGGAAGCCGTTGATCGAGCGCCGGTGGGTGGGTGCGGCGCGTGGTCGGCCGTTCTTCAATCTGGCCGGCGGCACCTGCCAACGTTGGGGAAGCGACGGCTCGGAGTTTGCCGAAAAGCCGGAAACTTTGGAGTACATCCGGCGGTTTTTTGACCTGACCACGGCGACAAGTGTCCGGGACCAATTGAGTGTCCGGGTGGTGGGCCTGGCGGGGCGGAAAGTAGAGGCCATTCCGTGCAGTTCCATCTTCGCCGTCGATCGCCTCGGGATTGCTCCGGAAAAGGGGGAATATGTGGTGGTCAACTACATGAAGGGGGGTGGGCACTACACTTTCGGGCAGGAAATCGACGCCAAGAAGTGGGATGAAACATTCGTGAAATTTGTCGATGATCTGTCGCAACGGATGCGAGTGGTCGTGGCCTGTCACGACCAAAAGGAGGTCAATGCCATCAAGTGGTTGTTCAAGCGTGCGGAAATCTTCTTCTCCCATGACTACCTCGACTACCTGAAGTTCTATGCGTCCGCACGGTTTGGAATCATGAATCGGGTGCACGGTGCCTTTGCCATCGCGAGCCTTGGAAAACCTGCTGTGGTCATCGGAACTGACAGTCGGGCGGAGATGACGAACATGATCGGCCTGCGTTCAACGTTTGTCAGTAATGCAACCCGGGAGTGGCTCGACCAGCAGGTGGACCTCCTGGAAAAGGAGGTGGAGACCTTCCCCGCCGAAATGGCTCGCCGCAAGGCTGAGGCGGAGAGGAATTACCTTCGATTGTTGAGCACGAACTCAAAGTCCTGAGTCCACCTCTGGTCGATGAAATTTAACGCGCCCGCCAAGTGGTTGCTCTACCGGTGGCTCTCCCGGCGCCGCCGGGTTTCAGGGCGGCCCCTCCGCCCTGTGGGCATCTACAAAGCGGACAGACTGGGCGACTTTGTTCTGGCCCTGGGGGCCATCGCCGGATTGTCGAGCGCGAGGGGGCTGAGAACTGCCTGTTGATCGTGGCCCCACATGCCCGGGAGCTGGCCCGTCGGGAGTTTCCCGGCATTGAGCAGGCTGAGGTCGAGCCGTGGCATTCCGGGCTCGGATCCCTGCTCCGTTATCAAAGATCCCAGGCAACAACTCCTCTGTTTCAGAGGGGGGTGGGCCGTCTGGTGTGCCTTCGGCATAACCGCCTGTTTCAGGAAAACGTGGTGTGCGGTTCCATCCCGGCGGATGAAACCTGGGGAGCCGCCACGGGCGAGCCGTCCCGGGAGCCGGGTCAATGGCTGGCATCGCTGCCCTTTGACCATGTCTACCGCTCCTTTCCAGAATCCAGCACGGTACCGCGAGATCTGGTCCGCCATCGGACTGTGGTCGGTGGCTTTCTCGGAGTCGACCCAGATCGGGTGGACATTGTCCCCCGCATGGAGTGGAACGGGGGTGCTGCGGAGGCGTACGTCGCGGTTTCACCGTTCGGCAGCGCCGCCATCCGTGATTTTCCAACCGGGTTGCTCGCTGATGCCGGGCGTCATTTGTGGAGTCGGCACCGCCTTCCTCTGAGGTTGCTGGCACCTCCCGGTGACCCGTCACGCTACAAAGCTCTGGCCGATCGATTGATCGCGGATGGTGTTCCCGGGGTCGGGGTTCGGGTGTGTGGATCGCTGGACGGTTTGATCGATGCGGTGGCGGCGAGTCGGCTGGTGCTGTCGGTGGAGACGGCCACAGCACATCTGGCTGCAGCCCTGGACCGTCCCCTGGTGGCCCTCTTGGGCGGGGGGCACTTTAACTGGTTTGCCCCATGGCAACGGTCCCCACGGCAGCGCTGGGTAACGAATCGGGTTCCCTGTTTTGGTTGCAATTGGTTGTGCGTTCAGTCCGAGCCGGTATGCTTCACCCAGATCCCTCCGAAAGCAGTGGAGGAGGCCATGGAGCAGGTTCTCGGAGCATAGGTGACATTGTGTATCGAGCGGATAAGTAAAAATATGGCTGTCTTTATCTACGCATGTGGCCTTTTGGCACCTTTGGCGCTAACCATGATCGGGTTCAAATACCACTACGCCATGCTGTTCGGCATGGTGGGAGTGCTGGTTGAAATTTCCCGGAGGGGGAAGCTGGTTCGCCTTGGGAGTTGCTGGCCGGCGATCATAGGAGCGTTGGGTTGGATCACGTGCAATCTCTTCTGGGGTTGGCCGAGTGAGGGCCATATCTTTGATAACAAGCGCGCTTTCCTCGCTTGTGGTTATGGCCTTGCGGCAGGCTACTGTCTCCAGCTTTCCAGTCGAAAGGGCCGTGAGACTCCTGTGTTGCTGGCCTATGTCTGCTTTTGCCTGGGGGTGGCAGTCATGGCCTTCCGCATTATTCAATTGGGCAATGTCGATGTCGAAGTTCAGCAGCAGGGTTCGGTCACAACTCGAAACCTGACCAACACCGATGCGGTGGAGTATTTCCGCGTCTTCGCGATGGCCAACGTGATGATGACCACTGTGCCGCTGACGGTTCTGGCAATGGGGCTGCCCGTGCTGGTGATCATGCGGGTGCGCTGGTTTATCCTGTTGTTGGCGTTTGCCGCCTGCGGTGCGGGCATGGTGGTGGCGTTGCGGATGTTGACCCGCACCGGCGTAGCCGGGGCAGCGTTGGCAGGAATCATCATGTTTGCTTTCGTCGCTTACAGGAAAGGTGGGCGCCTTTCGGGCATGGGTCGCTGGCTGGTCCCGCTGGCCGCATTGATCGGTGCTGCGGTGGGCCTGGCGTTCGTTTGGGACCTGCCGGAATTTCAAACCTTGCTCGACCGTTTCCGGTCAACTGGCGAGGACTCCCGTCAGCTGTTGTGGGCAGAGGCCTGGGACTGCATCTCATCCCGCCCGTGGGGTGGGGGAACCGAGCTCATGGGCATTATTCCGTGGGCCCATAATATCATGATGGACTATGCCCTCTACAATGGGGTCGCCGGAGTGATCTGCATGGGGCTGATCTACTTCACCGGGATTTGGAATTTCTTGTGTTTGGTCCTGAAGTCGACAGCGATGAACAGCGCTCTGGTGGTGGTCATGGCCGCGGGATTTGTTTCCAGCGTCCTGATCGGTCTCATCAGTCCTCCAGACTACGGAATGATCATCTACTGCTTCCTGTTCATTGGATTCTCCACCGCGTGGTTGAACGAACAGTCTGAAACAAAAAGGATGAAGGCTCCAACCCCGCGGGATCTTCCCGCCTGGGGTGCCATTCCCAAACCCTTGGGTCGGCCCGTCGAAAGCTGAACGTTGTTGTTCGTCCATTGCCTCTCCAGACGTCGTGCGGAGGGCTGTTTTCCTGGGTTCATTTCCTGAATTTATGCTGATCAGTGTTGTCACTCCTGTTTTGAACGGTGCCCGGACCATTGCCCGGACCCTCGATTCCCTTGCGGCCCAGCGAGGTGAGTTTGAGCACATCGTCATGGATGCCGGAAGCAAGGATGCCACCGAGTCGATTGTGCGGTCGTACATGGGGCGTTATCCGGTGCAATGGCACTCAAAGACGGACCGTTGCCTGCCCGAGGGCGTCTGGAACGGAATGCAGCACACCCGGGGGGACATCCTTTGTTATATCAATGCCGACGACCAGTACCTGCCATGGACCCTGGCCACCGTCCGGGCTGTCTTTGAACAGTATCCCGAAGTGGAGTGGATCACGGGTATTCCCAACCTCTATTCCGAGGATACCGGGGTTTCCGAACTGTCCCCGGTCATTCCCATTTACCCCAGGAACTGGATTCGCCGTGGTTGGTTCTCCACCGGCTGCATGGGCTGCCTCCAGCAGGAATCGATGTTTTGGCGGCGTTCGCTGTGGGAGCGCAGCCGTCCGGAGGAAATTCTTCTGAAGTATCAGGATGCCGGAGACTACAATCTCTGGCGTCGCTTTGCCGAAACGGCCGATCTTCGGACGGTCAATGCCGTGTTGGCGGCCTTCACGGTTTCGTCGGGACAGTTGTCCTGGGTCCGCCGCGAAAAATATCTGAAGGAGTCGGGGCTTAAACCCGATCAGACCACCCGCCCACGCTGGGCACGGACTGCCTTGCGGCTTGCCTGCACCCTGGGTCAGGGGCGGGTGCTGCGGGTGCCGGCGGTGGACCGTCGCTGAACCCTGCGGAGGCAATGGAACAGGTGGCCAACACCCACCTGGATTTTGGGTTCTTTCCCCTCTTCCGCAATATCAAGGCTTCTGCATGGCCCTGCAGATTTGCGGTGACGCAGATGCACCTCGCGTCCGGAGTAGCCACGAACCACCCTCAGACGTTCAATCTTTTGATTTTTCAACCTCTCCACGCGGCTAATCATGGCGGATAAAAACAGTGTGACCGGTCCGGCTCCGTTGATTCTCATCAACGCCATCAAGCTGCATGAGGGCCGATATCATTCCCTCGGTGGCAACTACCACCACGTGCAGTACCTGACCGAGGCCCTCAGCCAGCGGCCCGAGGTGAGGATCAAGGTGCTGTGTGACGAGTACACCGAGGGACCGCTGTCCGGGCATCTGCCCAGGGAGGTTCTGCACACGGTTCAGTTGCGCGGAGGCGGGGTCATTGCCGCCGACCGGGCGGTGGTCAGGGCGATCCGGGAGTTGCGTCCCGCCCTGTATCATCGTCCCACCGGACAGTTGCCGTTTTTCAAGCTCGGAGTTCCCGCAGTGGCAACGATTGCGGACTTGAACTACCTGCACCTCCCGACTTCCCCGCTCAAACGCCTCTACAAGAAGCTGAGCTACCGGCACACCGTCAAGGTGGCGGATTGGATCACCTGCGTCTCCAGGTACACCCGCCGGGAGGTGATCAAATACCTCCGGGCCGACCCGGATCGGACCACGGTGATTTATCACGGGGCCAACGAATTGCCTGCCAAGGGAGCCCAGCTCAATCCGGCATGGGGAGAGCGCTTTTGGGTCACCTTCGGTCATCAATCTCACAAAAACGCTGAAACCGCGATTCTGGCGCTGGATCGGCGCCCCGAGGACGAGTCCCTGGTGGTCGTGGGGGAGAGCACCCATATCGATGAAGTGGTCCGCCCGCTGGCCGCACGTTATGGAGTCCTGTTCCGGACCCATTTCGTCGGTCGGGTGGACGCCGCCACCCTGCGAGCCATCTATGAAAAGTCATTGGGGCTCCTGTTTCTGTCCAAGTTCGAAGGGTTCGGTCTGCCGGTCGTTGAGGCAATGAGCCTCGGTTGTCCGGTGATTTCCTCGGACGCCTGCTCGCTTCCGGAAATCGTTTCCAACGGCGGAATGGTCTTTTCCCCGACGGACGTCATCAGTGTGGCCAAGGGGATGGAACGGTTGGTGAATCAGAGCTGGTACCGTGAAAATTTGATTCAGGCCGGCCGGGAACAGGCCGCCACCTTCAGTTGGTCCCGTGCCGCCCAGGAAACCCTCACCGTCTATCAGCGGGTGCTGAAACGGTTGCCTTCCGGCGTTGAATAAGAGGATGAGGTCCTCCAACGCGTCGGCTGTCACTACCTCCCACCCTGCGGGCACAGTCCCGCCGGGCGGGTCCGTCACGAATCACCGCGGTTTTTCCAATCCATAACCTCCGTGTCCCCCTCTTCTCCATCGCCTTCCTTCCTGGATCGCCTGTTGTTGCGATTTCGCCGCGTCACCACGGGTGGAGGTTACATCCCCGAGGTCGACGGCGTGCGGTGTGTGGCGATCCTGATGGTCATCGCTCAGCATCTCCATGAGCGGGTGTTGCGCAGGTTCTCTGGAAGCCAGACGGATGTGGAGGCCACCTGGGGACATCAGCTTTTGAGTCAGGGCGGCAAGGGTGTTTTGATCTTCTTTGGCTTGAGTGGATTCATTCTCTACCAACTGCTATCCCGCCCGCTGCTGCAAGGGCAGACGCTCAATTGGAGGGCCTATTTCTGGCGTCGCATCACCCGGCTCGAGCCGCCATATATCGTCATCACCACGGGCATTGTGCTGTTCGTCACTGTTTTCGGATATCAGACGGGAGGCAAGCTCCTCGGAAAAGGGGGCCAACCGGTCTGGGCCAGCTATGCGGCGACACTCACCTATACCCACACCCTGATCTACGGTCGTCCACCCAGCTTTAACCCTCCCGGGTGGTCCCTGGAAACGGAGGTCCAGTTTTACCTTCTGGCACCCCTGCTGGCCCTGGCGCTTCTCCGGTTGCCTCGTCCCTGGTGGAGGTTTGGGGCCGCGCTGACGCTCATAGCAGTTTGGCCGATCCTGGTTCATTCGCTCGCCAGTGAAAACGTGCTCCTTCGCTATCCCACCAGCATCCTGACCTTTCTGCCGCACTTCCTCTCGGGGGTCCTGGTGTGTGAATGGATTCGGGCCACATCCGTCTTTCCGCGCGCATGGTCCGTGGCCGCTGACCTGGTGGCCCTGGTGGCGCTCGCCAAACTGACTCATATCATCCAGTTCCATATTCCCCTGTTGCCAGGTCTGGAGGAACCGCTCCTCCTTACGCTGATTCTCCTCGCTGCATTTCGCGGTTATGCCATCAAGGCTCTACTGGCGAGACCGGCCGTCGCGACGCTCGGGGGCATGTGTTACACGATTTATCTGGTTCACCTGCCAACCCTGGAGCTTGTGGTCGGGCGTACTGCCCGGTTTTTCCCGAAGCTCGATTATTGGAGTCTGCTGGGCGTCGAGGCTCTCATCGGGGTTCCAGCGGTGATGATCGTTTCTGCCGTTGCCTTCCTTCTCATCGAGCAACCGTGCATGCGAAAGAACTGGCCCACCGAACTGCGGGACGCCCTCCTCCGTCGATGGCGGGGCGGAAAGTCTCCGGGTTGACCCCAAAAAGTTCGTCAGCGAATCTCCCGATTGATTTGAAATGGAATTTCTGGGCATCGCTCCCGTGAAAAAGCATTGGGGCCTGATCGGCCATACGGGATTTGTCGGATCCAACCTGGCCCAGCAGCATGCCTACCAGGAATTCTACCATTCGAAGACCATCAACGAAATCGTCCACAGGAGCTTTGACGCACTGGTTTGTGCCGGGACTCCGGCGGTGAAATGGCAGGCCAACCGGGATCCGGAAGGCGATTGGAAAAACATCCAGAAACTGTTGACCGCGTTGGAAACCGTCCGTGCCGAGCGCTTCATCCTGATTTCCACGGTCGATGTTTATCCGGAGCCGCAGGGCGTGACGGAGGAACTTGACCTGGCGTCGCTTCCAAACCATGCCTACGGCACCCATCGTTTGCGGGTCGAGCAGTTCGTCATTCAACATTTTCCCAATCATCACATTCTCCGCCTTCCCGGGTTGTTTGGTCCGGGATTGAAAAAAAATGTCCTCTTCGACCTGCTGAACGACCGCGAACTGGAAGTCATCAATCCGGCCAGCACGTTTCAATACTATGACCTGAACCGGCTGAGTGAGGATCTAACCCGGATGATCGACAAGGGGATTCGGTTGTTGAATCTGGCAACAGAGCCGGTCGCCACCCGGACAATCCTGGAACGGTTCTTTCCACAGCGGCAGACGGGCCAGCGGGCTTCGGCCCGCGCTTCGTATGATTTCCGTTCCATCCACGCCGGTCATTGGGGAGGGAAGGAGGGCTACCTCTATTCAGCGGAGAGAGTGCTGGACGATCTCGGGCGGTTTCTAGCCCGACAGCCGAACTTTCGGCTTCCAGGTGCCTCGTCGTGATACTTTGTGTTTCCAACATCGCGTGGACGGCCGACCAGGACGAGGCAGCCCTGGAACTCCTGGCCTCGCTGGGAGTGACCCATCTCGAATTGGCCCCGACCCGGTGGTGGCCGGACCTGTCAAAAGTCGATGACGATCAGATTTTCCGCGCGCGTGCTGTTTGGGAGCGGTTCGGATTCCAGGCAGTTGCGTTCCAATCCCTTTTATTCGGCCAGCCGGCACTCACCCTCTTTGATCCCTCCCGACGCGAGGCCTGCCGACGGTACCTGGAGTCGGTGATCGATTTGGCTGGCCGGATGGGTGTCTCCGCGCTGGTTTTTGGTTCGCCAAAAAATCGATGGCGCGGATCGCTTTCAGACGAGGAGGCGTCCGCCGTGGCCATTCCTTTTTTTCAATCCCTCGCACTGCGGGCGGCGGCCTTGAATGTCCGGTTTTGTTTTGAGCCAAATCCATCCGTTTATGGGGCCGACTTCGGCTGCACGCTCAAAGAATCGCTTTCGTTGATCGAGGCGGTCGACCGTCCCGCATTTTGCCTCAACCTGGATACCGGCGCCATGACGGTGAACGACGAAGACCCGTTGGAGTCGGTCACCCGGGCGTCCGGCCGGGTCGGGCATGTCCACTTGAGCGAGCCATCACTGGGCTCATTTGAAACTCCCCGGGCCAGTCATCACCAAATTTCCCAGGCTCTTCAGAAAGTCGGCTACGACGGGATTGTTTCGCTGGAAATGCGTCCGCCGGCCAACGGGTTGGCGGCATTGAAGGAGGCGGTGACCTTCGTGCGGACGGTGTACCCATGCTGACCCGGACACACTATGATCACCTGGTGGTCGGCGGTGGGTTCTATGGAGCGGTCCTGGCCTCAGAGTTGGCCGCGCGTGGACGTCGGGTGGTTCTTTGCGAGCGCGCGGGGGACCTTTTGCAGCGGGCTTCCCTCAATAATCAGGCGCGTGTCCACAATGGGTATCACTATCCGCGAAGCCTTTTGACGGCTCTGCGCTCCCGGGTGAATTTTCAGCGCTTTTCGGATGAGTTTTCACCCGCCATCGTTTCCAATTTCCGAAAACTATACGCGGTGCCCCGCCGCTTCTCGAAGGTTTCCGCGCGCCAGTTCGTCCGATTCGTCGAACAGATTGGTGCCCCCATCGAGCCGGCCTCGCGGTATGATACGGCGTTGTTCGACAGCGACCTGATTGAAGCTGTTTTCTCCGTCGTCGAACATGCCTTCGACGCCGTCATCCTGAAGCAGTTGGTGCGCGAACGGATGGATCGACGGGGGGTGGAGCTGGCGTTGAATACCGAGGTGCTGCGCTTCCAGAAACATCCGGAAGGATTGGAAGTCCACTACCGGGATTCTTCAGGCGAAGGCCTGGTCACGGCCACCGAGGTGCTGAATTGCACGTATTCGGGTATCAATGACTTGCTCAAAAGATCCGGACTGCCCGTTCTTCGAATCAAGCATGAGCTGACTGAAATGGCGCTGATCCAGCCGCCGGAAGAACTGCGGGGCCTGGGAGTGACGGTCATGTGCGGACCCTTTTTTTCCTGCATGCCTTATCCCGCCCTCCAACAACACACCTTGAGCCATGTGCGCTACACGCCACACCTCGCCTGGGAGGATTCCGACGATGGCGAAACTGAAATGGGCGAACGATGGATGGCAGCGCCCAAAGTGAGCAAATACCCGCACATGATCCGGGCTTCCTCGCTCTACCTGCCGTGTATGGCCCGGTCCAGGTACCAATCCTCCATCTGGGAAGTGAAATCGGTGTTGCCCCAAAGTGAGGGGGATGACAGTCGGCCCATTCTCTTTCGCCGGGATCATGGCCTTCCGGGACTCATTTGCGTCATGGGCGGAAAACTCGATAATATCTACGATGCCCTCATGGAATACCATCCGGGTTCCACCGCACCGTGAGTATGCCCCGAAGTGACGCCTTTGTATCGGTGGTGACCCCCATCCGGGATCGGATGGACTATGCAGCCGGATTCATCCGCGAAGTCCATGCGATGCTCGAAAGAACCTACGCCAACTTCGAGTTGATTCTGGTGGATGACGGGTCGACGGACGGAACGGGGGAGGGGCTCCGGAAACTTTTGAAGGAGTTGGATGGTCTGCGGCTGCTGCGCCTTTCCCGGCCGTTTGGGCGTGAGGCGACAATTCTGGCAGGATTGGAATCATCGATCGGCGACTATATTGTGATCATGCTTCCGGAATCGGATCCGGTTGAATTGGTCCCTGCCATGGTCGAACGATGCCGGCTCGGTTCCGGCGTGGTAGTCGGGGTGGAGGAAAATCCGGCGCGACAGAAGGGGCTGGCTGGGTTTGTCTCGAGATGTTTCCACTGGTACTGCCGGAAACAACTTCACTTGAACCTGCATCCCGGCAGCCGTTTCTTTCGGGTGTTCAGTCGATCCGCCCTCAATGCCATTCTTCAAATTCAAGATCGTGTCCGCAATTTGCGCTACTTGAGCGGGGTCGTCGGATTTGACGCCGACCCGTTTCCCTACCGTCCCCAATGGCGGGTCGATCGTCCGCCGCGCCGCCGCTTCACCCGCGCCCTCAGCGAAGGCATTGGGATCATCCTCGCCAACACCCGGCATCCGTTGCGCTTTGTCACCGACCTTGGCCTGGCCGCCAGCGTGATCAATTTGGGATGCTCCATCTATTCCATCGCCACCGCCGGCACCAGGGCTGTCGGAGACCGGGGATGGTCCGTCCTTTCGCTCCAATTGGGGATCATGTTCCTGGTCCTGTTTGTTGTCCTCGCGGTGCTGGCCGAATACGTTGGCCTGGTGCTGTGGGAGACCCGGTCGCGTCCGGCATACTTTGTTGCCCGCGAAGAGCAGAGCAATCTCGTGCAAGGCCTCGTGCAGCGCCGGAACGTGGTGAATGAATCCCGCTAGCCGCGCTTTTACCCTTTGCCGTTTCCTGCGGGCTGAAACCCGCCCGACAGACGCCCGTTCCACATGGTCAAGCCATCGCATACCCTGCCACGCCGAATCGTGGTGATCAGCCAGTTGTTTTATCCAGAGATGGTCAGCACCGGTCAGACGCTGACCGAACTGATCGAAGCGCTGGCGCGCCGCGGGCTCGACATCACGGTAATTGCCTCGCAGCCCACCGTCATCCCCGGCAGCCCCAAGGTGGCCCGACGGATCGAACATGCCGGCATTACCATCCTTCGCACCTGGTCCACCCGGCTGCCCAAGAAGAGCACGGTCGGGAAACTGCTCAACCTCCTCACCTTTTTTCTATCCGCCATCTGGGAGGTGCTCTGGCATCATCGCGACGCTCATTTGCTGCTCCAGAGCAACCCCCCATTCCTGCCCATCCTCGGGGGATTCTTTCACCTCCTGCGACGTCAGACGTTTGGTGTGATGCTGGCGGACATCATGCCCGAACAGGCCGAGTTACTGAATTTCATTCCGCCCAACGGTTGGATCGCCCGCCTTTGGCGGCGCTTCAATCAATTCTGGTTTCAGCGGGCCAGCTACGTGGTGGTGTTTGGGGAGGACATGCAGACGGGTGCGCTGGCAAATTGCAACCAGTTGGGACGTCCGACGGAAGCCCAGGCCCGTGAACGCATCGTGATCATCCCCTTGTGGGCCGATTTGAATTCCGTGCAGCCGATGGCCAAGTCGGAGTCATCCGAGGCCCGTCGCCTGGGTGTGCTGGATTCCTTTGTCATTCAGTACTCGGGAAATCACGGACGGTTTCATGACCTGGAAACCTTGCTGGGTCTGGTCCATGCGTTTTCCCCGGATGAAAATGTCGCTTTTCAGTTCATCGGCGACGGGCAGAAAAAGAAGATGATTCAGGAGGTTCATTCCGCGGGAACAAAACCCCACCTGTACTCCTCCTTTTATGTGACCCGGGAATTGCTGCCCCATTCCCTGGGTATGGCCGACCTGGGAGTGGTCGCCCAATTACCCGGTCAGGAACGGGTGTGCTACCCGTCGAAAATGCTGGGCCTCCTCGCCGCCGGGCGCGCCATTCTGGCGGTTTGTCCGCCACACTGTGAACTGGCCCGTTTTGTCCGCGATCAGGAGATTGGTTTTGTGGTCCCGAACAACGACATCGAAACCGGGCGCAGGGTCATTCTCGAAGCCAGGGATAATCCGCAGCGGTTGCGACGCATGGAAGCCAATGCACGGCGCCTGGCCATGGCCATGAATCTGGAGCTGACGGCGGACACCTATGCCGCCCTGATTCGCCGCTTTATCGACCCGAAAACTCAGAAGGACGGCTGAGTTTTTCATCACTCATTCCTTTCGCCGGCCCGCTCCCGAAGGTACCATGTCCGGCTTTGACGTCCTGTGGGACAAATGGCGGGGCGGACGCTCCAAGACGTGCGGTCCCCCCGGGTTGTCAGGTCGGAAAGTTTGCAACGCACCTCCGCGGGGATCGCCCACCGGGCGGGTGCCGGCGGCTGACAGGAGCAGGGGCAAAACAAAGAAATTTACACGATGAACATCATTGTCATTGGAGGCGGGGTGGTCGGCATGGGCACGGCGCTCCAGTTGAAGCGTCTGGATCCCCGGCTGCAAATTCGGCTGCTGGAAAAAGAGGAGCGCGTGGGAGCCCACCAAAGCACGCACAACAGCGGCGTCCTCCACGCCGGCCTTTATTACAAGCCCGGCTCACTCAAGGCCCGGCTCGCTGTGGATGGCATCCGTCAAATGGTCGCCTTCTGTCAGCAACACGGCATCTCCCATGACGTCTGTGGCAAGGTGGTGGTGGCCTGCGATGACACCGAATTGGGGAGACTCAAGACGCTGCAGGACCGCGGAACTCAAAATGGCCTCAAGGGCTTGAAATGGCTCGGGCCCGAGGAACTTCGGGAAATCGAACCCAACGTGGCCGGTATCGCCGGCGTGCGCGTTCCAGAGGAGGGAATTGTCGATTACCAGGGTGTCAGCGATGCCATGCACCGCGAGTTGACCCGGTTGGGTGCCCAGGTCCACACCGGTGCCAAAGTCACCGGCATCCGTCCCGAGGGAACGGGCTGGCATGTCGAAAGCACGGCCGGAGACTGGAATGCCGATTTCATTGTCAACTGCGCCGGTCTTTACTGCGATCGGATTGCCGAACTGGCTGGTGTTCCGCGCACGACCCGCATTGTCCCGTTTCGCGGTGAGTATTATCAGTTGAAGCCCTCCGCCCAGCGCCTGGTCCGGCATCTGATTTATCCGGTTCCAGACCCGGTTTTCCCCTTCC
This sequence comes from uncultured Verrucomicrobiota bacterium, assembly GCA_903864375.1. Lineage (GTDB taxonomy): Bacteria > Verrucomicrobiota > Verrucomicrobiia > Limisphaerales > UBA9464 > CAILNN01. The sequence continues at coordinate 860 of CAIPFS010000687.1, read as the reverse complement.
TTGGGGTGCACTTTACCCGCCTCATTCATGGCGGCATCGAAGCCGGTCCCAATGCGGTTCTCGCCTTCGCCCGCGAAGGCTACACCAAATGGCGCATCAACCTCGTTGACCTTGCCGACGCCCTGACGTTTCCCGGTCTCTGGCAGTTCATGCGCCAGCATCAGGGGATGGTCTGGCATGAGGTCACCCGATCCTTCAGCCGCCGCCTGTTCTGCGCCGCCCTGCAACGCCTCGTGCCCAACCTCCAGGAAAGTGACCTCGAGACTGGTGGTGCCGGTGTCCGGGCCCAGGCCATGCTGGCGGACGGAACGCTCGTTCAGGACTTCAGTTTCGCCGAAGGCCGCAATGCCCTGCACGTGCTCAACGCTCCGAGCCCCGCCGCGACCGCCTCGCTGGCAATTGGTGAGTATGTTGCCCGAAAATGCCTCGACATGCAGGGACGCAAATGCGATCAAATTCTCCCGGTGGTCTGACCCGTCCAGACGGTTGTCGGAATCCCCCGGCTCCCACCTTGGCAGACCCCGCCCCTTTTTCCGTTACGCGATTGATCCAACAATAGAAGACTGACATGAATATTCTTATCACCGGTGGCGCCGGATACATCGGCTCCGTTCTCGTTCCCACCCTCCTCCAGCAGGGTCACCACGTTCACGTGCTGGACAACTTCCTGTTCCGCCAGGTTTCGCTGGCGGATTGCTGCCAGTATCCCGGGTTCAACATCACCCGGGGCGACGCCCGCGATCCCCAGGTCCTCAAGCCATTGCTGGCCAAGGCCGACCTCGTCATCCCCCTCGCGGCGCTCGTGGGCATGCCCATCTGTAACCGCGACCGCGTGGCCGCCCAGACCACCAACGAGGACG
>CAIPFS010000686.1 GCA_903864375.1 uncultured Verrucomicrobiota bacterium | reverse complement strand
GCTGATCACATCGATCGCCGTGATCGAACCGGAGGTGAATGTTGAAGGGGGAATCAAGGAGAACAATCTTTCGAAGCTTCTGGCCAATCTGCAGGGCTCCTCGGGAGCCTCCAAACCGACGTCCGATGCAAAGGAACCGACTCCGGAGGCCGCGAGCAAGAAGCTTCAGGTTGATGACTTCCTGTTCAGCAAGGCCAAGGTCGCGGTTCAACTGGATGTGCCCGGCGTCAAACCGCTGGCGCTGACTCTTCCCGACATTCATGTCACAAAACTGGGCACCGGCCCCGAGGGCATCACGCCGGCCGATCTCACCAAAAAGGTGCTCAATGATGTGGTTCAGGAGATTCTCCCGGCGGTGACCAAGGCGGCAACAGGAGCCCTGGGCGATTTGAGCAAAGACCCCACCAAAATGCTGGACGGTTCGAAGGGCCAGCTGGACAAGGCAGTCAAAGGGGTTGGAGATCTGTTCAAGAAATAGGGAGCTGCGGATCCATTCGCAGAGTCGCGACCGAATTCCGCAGGTCGAGACTGCATTCTTGCTTCCCCCTGTCGGCGGCTTTGGCAGACTCCCTGCATGAAGTTCCTCCTGCCGCTGTTCTCGCTTTGCGTGGCTGCCGTTTCGGTTTCAGCCGATCCCTGGGTCACGTACGAACCCAAGGCCGGTACCGCCAACGGCAAGACGATTGTGCTGCTGAGCGGTGATGAGGAATATCGCTCTGAGGAAAGCCTCCCGCAGCTGGGCAAAATCCTCAGTCAACGGCACGGATTCAAGTGCACTGTTCTCTTCTCCCAGGACGCTGACGGGACGATCAATCCCAACAATCAAACCAATGTTCCGGGCATGCACCTGCTGGATGGTGCCGATCTCGTGTTCAATCAATTCCGCTTCCGGGAATTGCCGGACTCGGACATGCAGCACTTCGCGGCGTATTTGGATGCCGGCAAACCGATGATTGTCCTGCGAACGGCCACCCACGCCTTTGATTATTCCCGCAATAAGCAGAGCCCCTATGCCCGCTACACGTTTGGAGCCAAGGGCGGCGGCTTTGGAGGCATCGTCGTGGGCGAAACCTGGACCTTTCACCACGGCGACCACGGTGGCGAAGCCACCCGGGGCATCGTCTACGGGCGGAATGCCGCGAACCCGATTCTCAAGGGCGTGCACGATGTCTTCGGCCTGACGGACGTCTATGGGGTCAACGCGGATTTTCCCGACAGCGCCTCGGTCCTGCTGTTTGGTCAGGTGCTCAAGGGGATGAACGCCGACGATGCGCCCAACCTCCAGAAGCCGATCATGCCCATCGTCTGGCTGCACAGCTATCCGGCAGCCAACGGAAAAACCGGGACCGCGCTGGGCTCGACGATTGGTGCCGCTGTGGATCTCAAGAGTGAGGATCTTCGGCGTCTGATGGTGAACGCCAGCTACCAACTGACGGGCCTGCCGGTTCCCGACCATGCTGACGTCTCCATTGTCGGCGACTTCAACCCCACCATGTTTGGCTTCAACAAGTTCAAGCCAGGCGTGAAGGTGTCGTCCCTCGAGTTGAAGTAGTGGATGAACGGGGCGATTGCCCCACGCGCCTCCACCCGGTACGGTTCCCCTTCGCGATATGACTGAAATCCCGAAGGCATACGAGCCAAAGACGGTTGAGGACAAGTGGTACCAGCGGTGGACCGAGTCGGGCTGCTTTACGGCAGACCCGGCGCGGGTATCCGCCAGCCGGCCGGCCTACTCCATCGTCATTCCGCCTCCGAATGTCACGGGAGTCCTCACCCTCGGGCATGTCCTGAACAATACCATTCAGGACATCCTCGCCCGGAAGGCACGGATGGACGGCAAGGAGGTCCTTTGGCTGCCGGGGACCGACCACGCCGGCATCGCCACCCAGACGGTGGTGGAGCGGACCCTCAAAAAAGCCGGGGAAATCCGCCACCGGGATGATCTCGGCCGGGAAAAATTCCTGGAGAGAGTCTGGCAATGGAAGGCCGAAAAGGGCGGCATCATCATCCAGCAGCTCAAGAAAATCGGGGCTTCCTGTGATTGGGACCGGGAACGGTTCACCATGGACCCCGCCTATTCCCGCTGCGTTCAGCGGGTGTTTGTGGACCTCTACAAAAAGGGGCTGATCTACCGCGGCAAACGGATGGTCAACTGGTGCCCGGTTTCGCTGACAGCCTTGTCGGACGAGGAAGTCGTCATGAAGGAACAGAAGGGCTTCATGTATCACTTCCGCGTGGAAGTGGCCGAGCTGCCTGGAACCTTCCTGACCATCGCCACGACGCGCCCCGAGACCATCCCTGCCGACACCGCCGTGGCGGTCCATCCCAGGGACCCACGTTATCAGCATCTGGTGGGCAAACATGTCCTTCGGGCCCTGCCCGTGGAGTTGCCCCGCGAAGCCCGCCTGATCCCGATCATCGCTGACGAGCACGTCGATTTTGAGTTTGGGACGGGCGTGCTCAAGGTCACCCCGGCACATGACAAGGCCGATTTTGAAATCGGTCTCCGTCATGGCCTGCCGGTGATCGATATTCTGACGCCCGACGGAAGGATGACCGCCGAGGCTGGGTCGGAGCTGGCGGGTCTCGACCGGTTTGCGGCACGCAAAAAGGCCGCCGAAATTCTTGAAGCCCACGGAGCGCTGGAGAAGGCGGAACCGTACGTCAACAACGTTGGCTTCAGCGAGCGGGCCGATGTCCCCATTGAACCCCGCTTGAGCGAGCAATGGTTCCTCAAGTACCCCAGCACCGAGGAAGCCCGGTCAGTGGTCAGCAGCGGTCGGATGCGGTTTTTTCCCGAACGCTGGGCCAAGGTTTACGACAATTGGATGGGAGGCCTGCAGGATTGGTGTATCAGCCGTCAGCTCTGGTGGGGGCATCGTGTCCCGATCTGGCGTCTTGACGCCCGGCAACCTGAATACGCGGCCCTCGAATCCTCGTTCAATCAGGGGCAGTTCGGAGCCCAGGGCGACTTTTCCTGGTCGGGAGACGATGGCCATACCACCCGCATCGAGCGGAGGATACACCCCACCGCTGGACCCTTCCTTGAGGCTGCAACTGATTCCGCCCAGGAGGCTGCCCGCCTTGAAGCCGCCGGCTTTGTCCAGGACACCGATGTGCTCGACACCTGGTT
>CAIPFS010000685.1 GCA_903864375.1 uncultured Verrucomicrobiota bacterium | reverse complement strand
TAGAACGTCACCGTGATCAGTTCCAGGGCGACAAACATGAGGACGAAGTCATTGGCCGAGGCGGCAAACAGCATTCCCGTCAGGGCAAAGAGAAGGAGGGCAACGTATTCGGCATATCCATGGATCGAATCGGCAGCGTCAATCGAAAGCAGGACGACAATCAAACCGGCCACCAGGAAGAATCCCTTGGCATAGCCGGAAAGGGCGTCGACAACAAACATCCCTCCGAATGCCGTGCCGTCCCCCGGGGCGGCGGAGCCAACGGCATAAACCAGGAGAACTCCCAGGCCGGTGGCCGCGATGATTCCCAGTAATTTGCGGGACGCAGCTGGAATCCAGAGATCCAACAACAACACCCCCAGTCCCAGAAGGGCTGTCAGGATTTCGACGGTAAGCAGCGAATAATTCATCGCGGGGAAATGGAGGTCAGGGAGGGAGTCTTGGAATCCACCGTCGGCGGAGTCGATGCGGAGGCGGATTTGACGATCGGAATGACGGCGGGCTCAATCCGTCGGACCAGCGTGTCCGGGGAAATGCCAAAAAAGATCAACGGAACAAGAAGCACCGCATAGGGCAGGCTGCGCCAATAGAGGGCAATGCCGCTGCCGGCATCCGAGGCTGACTCCAATCCGGCCCGGACAGGGCCGTGTAGCAACGAACGGATGGCCCGAAGCATATAAACACCACCGATCAGCAATCCACCCCAGGCTGCGAAGATCACGACCAGCGGCAGGCGATCCCAGGCCCCAAACAGCACACCGAGTTCACCGGGAAAGTTGGCAAAACCGGGCATGCCACATCCCGCCATGAAGGCAAGAACAACAAAAAAGCCGACGACTGGCATCGGTCGAAGAAGGCCACCCAGCTTGTCCAGGCTGGACGTTCCGGTGGCCCGGACCACGTGCCCCAACAGGGCATAATTGGCGGCGGCCAGGAGCCCATGAGCGACCAGAATCACCACCACCCCCGTGATACCGGTCACACTTACGCTCGCCAACCCCAGGAAGCAGAAACCCATGTGAGCGAGGCTCGAATTGCCCAGCAGCAGGGCCAGATCCCGTTGACGCAGCGCCAGCCAGCCGCAGTACAGAATATTTCCCAGACAAAGGACGGCGAGGACCGGCATCCAGGTCCGAACACCGTCAGGCATCAACGGCAAGGCCACCCGAATCAACGCATAAAGCCCCACCTTCTTTAACACACCGGCGTGGAGCATCGCCGTGGCCGGTGGAGCGGCGGCATACCCGGGAGCTGCCCAGCTATGAAACGGCCAAAGCCCGACCAGGGTACCGAAGCCAAACAGGAACAGCGGAAACAGGAGACGTTGGGAAGAGGCCGAGAGGGGGTGCTGGCCAAGCCAGGCACTCAGGGTGACCACGTCCAGAGTGTTCGCACCGGAAGCGGAGTAGAGCATGGCCAATCCGACGAGGGCGAGCATGGCCCCCAGGGTGAGATAGAGCGCCATCTGATAGGTGGCGTAAAACTTCTGCTCGCCCCTGCCCCAAATCCCCATCATCAGGAAGGTGGGCACCAGGGCAACCTCGTTGAAGAAGTAGAGGAAGAACAAATCCAACGACAGGAAAGCACCCATCGCCCCTCCCGTAATCAGGAGGAGACAGAGATAGTAGAGTTTCGTCTGTTTCTCGATGTCCCAGGAAATACAGACAGCGGCGAATGCCACCAGAGAGGTCAGCAGGGTCAGACCAATGTTCAATCCATCCACGCCCACGTGGTAGTTGAAGCCGGCCGACGGGATCCAGGCAGCCTGTTCGACCAACTGAAAACCGGAAATGCCCGGCTGCATCGCGGAAAACACCGAGATGGCCTGAAGAGCGGTGACGGCAGTGGTGATCAGCGCCACCAGACGCAGAATCACCCGGTAGTTGGCCGGGATCAACAGAACCGCCAAAGCGCCGGCGAACGGAAGAAGAAGCAGGGTAGTCAGCATGGGACAGGTGCCGGTTTACAAGGCAATCAAGATGATCAGGGCCACCCCTCCCACAAAAAGGAAGGTATACGTTTGCAGATTTCCGGTTTGGACCATCCGTAATGCACGTCCGGCCAACTCCGTGGTTCCGTGGACCCCACGAACCAGCAATCCGCTCATCACCCAGCGATCCACCCAACCGCAAACGGCTGCCAGACCGTCCTGGATGGGGATGAACAGGGCCTCGTAGATTTCATCGAAATAGAAGCGATTTCTCAGGACGCGGCTCCAGAACGCCAGACTGCGGGGCAACGGGTCAGACTCCGCGTTCCAATAGGTTGCGATCGCTGCCCAGGCTCCGAAAATAATCGCCCCAGTGCCAAAGGTCGCCGCCAGCGGTGCATGATTGAAGGGCCCAAACAGGCCGCCCTCTTCGACCGCCACCCGGGATCCGAAGAAATGCTCCGTGAGATATTGTCCCAACGGCAACCACGCCAGGCCAATGCTGGGAATCGCGAGAACCACCAGAGGCCAGGTCATTTGGATGGGCGATTCATGGGCATGCTCCGCCGAACTGGAGCGACTTCGACCCAAAAAGGCCACAATCACCAATCGAACCATGTAAAAGGTGGTCATGGAGGCAATCAACACCCCCAGGCCAAACAGAATGGGATGACCATGCCGCACCGAAGCCACCAGAATGGCATCCTTGGAATAAAACCCGCTGGTGAAGAGGGGAAATCCCGCCAGAGCCGCCGTCCCGATAACGAAGGTACGAAAGGTCACGGGCAGCTTCCGCCCCAAGCCGCCCATCTTCCAGATATCCTGTTCATGGTGACAGGCATGAATGACCGAACCTGCTCCCAGGAACAACAATGCCTTGAATCCGGCGTGGGTGGTCAGGTGATACATGGCGGCGTCCGGTCCCCCCACCCCGACCGCCATGACCATATAGCCGAGCTGCGAAAGCGTCGAGTAGGCGAGGATGCGCTTGATGTCGTTTTGTTGGATCGCAATCAGGGCTGCCAGAAGGGCGGTCCCGCCGCCAATGACGGCAATGATGTCCAACGCGGAAATCGAGCCCAGGAAAGCCAGAGCCGCCGGCCAAGCGGTCGTCGCCTGGAATAGAAAAAAGGCGCGGCACAGAAGATAAACACCGGCGGCCACCATCGTTGCCGCGTGAATCAGCGCTGAAACAGGAGTCGGACCCTCCATGGCGTCCGGCAACCAGACGTGCAGGGGAAATTGCGCACTCTTCCCCATGGCTCCACAAAAAATCAGCAAGCCAACCACGGAACTCCAGACTCCCAGGGCGTTTGGATCCGCTTTGAGCTTGGCTGCCAGCTCGTCAAACTGGACGTTCCCCGTCAGCGACCACACCAGGATAATCCCAAGAAGAAACCCGAAATCTCCCAGTCGATTGGTCAGAAAGGCCTTCTTTGCTGCGTCGGCTGCCGCCTCACGTTCAAACCAGAAACCGATGAGCAAATAGCTCGAGAATCCGACCAGTTCCCAGAACACGAACATCATCACCAGATTGTCCGACAGGACGATTCCCAGCATGGAGAAGGTAAAAAAGCTCAGGCTGGCAAAGAACCGGGCAAAGCCCCGGTCATCACGCATGTACGCCGTGCTGTAGAATTGGACCAGCGCAGAGACCCCGGTCACCACCAGCAACATCACCGTGGACAGCCCATCGACTGCCAGACCGAGATTGACGTTCAATCCGCCGGCATGGAACCAGGGGAACGGCGACGGAACCGCTTTCAGGCCGGTCACCCCAAATGTGAAGAACAGCACCCAGCTCAGGAGGAAGGCGGCCACGACTCCCCCGACCGAGAAAAACAAGGTCAGGGTCCGATTGCGGTGGAGGAAAAGCGCAATGGCCAGGCTGGCAAAAAGCGGCAGGGCCAGAATAAACCAGCCGATATCCTCCGGGCGCGAACTATAGGCAGGCCCGACCGATGCGACCGCATTGGTGACAACAAGTTCCATGGAAGGTGACGACATGCTAGAAAAGGCGGCGCAGTTAGAGCTTCAAGCTGGTCAGGTCCTCGACATGAGCGGTTTGCCGCTTCCGATAGAGCGCCACGATCAAGGCCAACCCCACCGAAACCTCGGCAGCGGCGACGGTGATGGTAAAAAACACCATGACCTGACCATTGAGGTTGGCGTTGTACCGGGAGAAGGCCACAAGGGCGAGGTTGGCGGCGTTGAGCATCAACTCCAGGCCCATGTAAATGACCAATAAATTGCGTCGGGCCAGAACCCCGAACAGCCCGAGGCTGAACAGCAGGACACTGACGACCAGATAATGATTGAGAGTGGCGTGCATGACCTCAGCTTCGAAGGAAGGGTTGCGTCGTGTAAAATCCGTTCATTTCAACTCCTTCTTGGTGAGCAATATCACTCCCACCACGGCCACCAGCAGGAGGAGCGAGAGCAATTCAAACGGCAGCAGATATTGTGTGAAAAGAATGACGCCCAGAGGGCGTGTAGCTCCCACCGCCAGGACGGTCGTATTCGGAGAATAGGGGACTGCTTTCAGGACCGTCTGCAGCAGCAGGCCCGCGATTACTCCCACGGCAATGACCCCCGCCCCCACGGTAAAGCGCCGAAACCGGCGGCGTTCCTCCTCCTTGAGATCCAACAGCATGATGACGAACAGAAACAACACCATGACGGCACCCGCATAAACGAGGACCTGGATCGCAGCCAGGAAAAAGGCGTGGAGCAGGGTGAACAATCCCGCCAGCGAAACAATGGTCAATACAAGGAACATCGCGCTTGTCACGGGGCTGCGGCTCAACGGATTTGCCACGCACAGGAACCCGAAAAAGAGGGCCAGTCCGGAAAATCCGTAAAAGAGAAGGTCAGTGAGGTCAGGCATGTCGGTCGATCGAGTGGTTCTTCGATTTCAAGGGGTCCGGACGGGAAACACTTCCTGAGCTTCGGCCTCCTCCAGTTTATGTTTCCATTTTTGAATTCCTCCATGGGTTCCCCCCAATTGGAGAAGCCGGGCCTTGCCATAGATCATTTCCTCACGACTTTCACCGGTCAATGAATAGTCCTTCTGAAGGAAAATGGCCTCTTCCGGACAGACCTCCTGGCATAATCCACAGAAGATACAACGCAGCATGTTGATCTCGAACTCCGCCGGAGCCTTCTCGGCGTTGCGACGGTCGGCAGGAGCGCCGTTCGGACCGGGAGGAGTGATCCGGATCGCCTTGGGAGGACAGACGAATTCACACAACTGGCAACTGACACACTTGGTGTCGCCCTCCTGGTCTTTCACCAGATAGGGAGCGCCCCGGTACCCTTGTGGAACAACCCACTTTTGTTCCGGGTACTCCATGGTGAGCGACTGACCCTCCAGGGCGGTTTTCCTGAAGTGCTTCCACGTCACCTTCAACCCGCTCACCAGAGTTGGTAGATACGAGTTTTCGAAAAAGCTCAGCGGCTTGCGTTCGACAATTTTGGTACTCATACGGCAAAGGGGACCCCGCCCGTCATATCCAAAAGGGTTGGCACTGAAAGAAATCCACGGTTCATGGGGAGATAAAAGCCAGCACCAGGGCCGTCGCGAGGATGTTGCCTAACGCCAGCGGAATAAAGCGCCGCCACCCCAGGTCCATCAACTGATCATACCGGAACCTCGGAAGCATCCAGCGAACCCAGATGAAGACCACCAGCAGAACCACCAATTTCGCGATGAAAATGGCAATGTGAAGCAGTCCTCCCAACAGGGATGACGCTGGATCGCTCAGAAACGGAAGGGTCCAGCCTCCGAAGAACAGTGTCACCATCATCGCCGAGGCCGAAATCATTGCCGCATATTCCCCAAGGAAAAACAGGGCAAATTTCATGGAGCTGTATTCGGTATGATAACCACCGACCAGTTCCGATTCCGATTCAGGCAAATCAAAGGGAAGCCGGTTGGTTTCAGCAAAGGCGGCGATCAGGAAAATGATGAAGGCCAGCGGTTGATGGAAGACCATCCAGCCATGTTTGGCCTGATACTGCACCACCGATCCCAGATTCAGGTCACCCACCACCATGAAGACCGCCACCACGCTCATTCCCATGGCAATTTCATAGGAAATCATCTGCGCACTGGAGCGGATGCCTCCCAGAAAGGGATACTTGGAATTGGCGGCGTATCCCGCGAGGACAATCCCGTAAACCCCCAACGAAACAATGCCGAACGTGTAAAGGATGCCGACGTTCAAATCGGCGATGACCATTTTGTTGTCCGGATTTCCGAGGGTCGACCCAAACGGAATGACCGCGAGCGTCAGGAAGGCGGGAATGACCGCGATGGCCGGCGCCAGCCAAAAGTATACTTTACGAACATAGGCAGGGGTGAAGTCCTCCTTGAGTAAAAACTTCAAACCATCGGCCATGGGCTGGAATATTCCCAACCGGACCAGCATCGGTCCGAGGATGGGAATATATTTGGTGATGGGCGGCGCCGTCCGGTTTGGCCCGACCCGATCCTGAATCCAGGCGGAGATCTTTCGTTCGGCGAGCACCGCGTAAGCGACAAACGTCATCGTGACTCCAAAGACGATCAAAATCTTGACCGCGGAGAAAATCACGAACTGGGTGGTCGGTTCCAGATAGTCGAAAAAATTCATCGGATGTGGTTAGAGAGTCACGGTCACCCCTGCGTCGCCGAGCTTGGACCAGTCGAGACCTGCCAGCGGTGGAAGTTCCCGGGCCATCAGATTGAACAGGCCTTCGATGGTGGAATAACCGTTGCCACCGGTGACGTGATGAACCAGTTCATGCAGAAATTCCCACTCCGGTCGCGCATCCCCTTTCGGTTCGACGGCTTTCATGAACTTCTGAACACGCCCCTTGGCATTGATGAAGGTGCCGCGTTTCTCGGCATAGGCACACCCCGGAAGGACATAATGGGCAATGGCGGAGGTAGGCGTGGGCACAATGTCACTGACCACGAGAAGGGACAGGCGCCCGAGAAGCTCCGGAGAAAAGCCCGCGCCGACCAGATCCTCACCCACAACCAGAAGGTTTTTGATGGTTCCACCCTCGATACCAGCCTGGATTCGCGAAAGGTTGATTCCTGCCTCGGTGAAGGCGAGGCCGGTGATGCGGGCACCGGCGTAATTAGGGGCCTTTTCTTCGTGGACCAGCAGGCGGTCCCCGTCGCCCCGGTGTTCGACCACATCGGTGATGGCGTTGAACTTCCCCGCCAGTTGTTTCAGAAGGAACAACTCCTCGGTGGTCAAACGGGCACTTCCAACGATGGCCACCGATCCGGCGGAAGCCGTCATCAAGCGAGAGGCAATTTCCCCCAAAGCCGTTTGCCAGCTCGAGGGCTTTCCGCCCACCAACACCTCCTGCAGTCGGTTGGAAGCCCCCACCCATTTGTAGTCGAGACGACCACTATCGCACATCCACGGCCCATTGACCGCGTCATTTTCCCTTGGCTCCAGCCGATGAATGATGTTCTCCCGGGAGCCAATGGTGATGTTGCAGCCTGTGGCGCAACCGGGACAGACACTCTTGGTTTCCTTGAGAAACCAGACTCGCATTTTAAAGCGAAAATCCTTGGACGTCAGGGCCCCCACGGGACAGAGGTCCACGGTGTTGAGCGTGTAGTTGTTGTCGAATTGTCTACCCGGGGCCGATGCGATCGTGTTGTACGAGCCTCGGTTCACGATTCCGAGGGCATCATCGTTGACGATGTCCTTGGTGAACCGGATGCAGCGGGTG
>CAIPFS010000684.1 GCA_903864375.1 uncultured Verrucomicrobiota bacterium | reverse complement strand
CTGCGAAACAGCAGACAGGAATGTCTGCGCTACGTCGGAGAGCGGTCGCCCACTTCGCCGTAGACGCCCGGGCCATTTGAAACCGCCGCGGCAGTGCCGCGAATCAGGAGACGACGGCGTCTTCCGGCTTCGAATCCTTGGTCTGGGTGAAGCTCAGCTTGTCGCCGTCGACCGTGACCCGGACCGGTTCATTCTCGACGAGATTTCCCCGGAGAATTTCTTCAGCCAGAGGATCCTCGAGGTACTTCTCCACCGAGCGGCGCATGGGCCGGGCTCCGTACTGGGGGTCGAAACCCTTGTCCACGAGGAATTCCCTGGCCTTGTCGTCGATCACCACGGTGACACTGCGACGGGCAATGCGCTCGAGCACCTTGCGAATTTCCAGTTCGAGAATGAGCAGCAGCTCGGCCCGTCCCAACATCCGGAACACGATGACTTCATCGAGCCGGTTGAGGAATTCAGGGCGAAACGCTTTCTTGGCCTCATCCATGGTCCGGCTCCGCATGGATTCGTAATCGGCGGCGTCCGTGGCGCGTCCGAAACCCATGGTGGTCTGCTTGCGCAGTGTCTCCGAACCTACATTGGACGTCAGGAGGACGATGGTATTGCGGAAGTCCACCGCGCGTCCCAACGAGTCGGTCAACTTACCCTCCTCCAGAATCTGGAGAAGCATGTTCATGACGTCCGGATGAGCCTTCTCAATTTCGTCGAACAACACGACGGAGTAGGGTTGCCGCCGGACCTTTTCCGTGAGCTGGCCACCTTCTTCATAGCCCACATAGCCCGGAGGGGATCCCACCAACCGGCTGACCGTGAACTTCTCCATGTACTCGCTCATGTCGAGCTGGATCAGGGCATTGGTGCTCCCGAACATCTGTTCCGCCAGGGTGCGGGCCAGCAGGGTCTTACCCACACCGGTGGGTCCGAGGAGTGCAAAGCAGCCGATCGGACGTTTCGGATCCTTGAGGTCAGCCCGGGCGCGGCGCAACGCCTTGGCCAGGGAGCTCACGGCTTCGCGCTGCCCGATGACCACCTTGGCCAGTTCCGATTCAACGGCGAGCAGTTTGGCGGTATCCGACTGGCCAATCCTCTGGAGAGGAATCCCGGTCCATTTGGAGACGACCTGAAGGATGTCATCGTCAGAGACAACCACCCGGCGTTCGTCCTTGATGGTCTTCCATTCCGCCACAACTTGTTCCAGTCGTTCCTTCGCGGCCTTCTCCTTGTCGCGCAGCTGGGCGGCGCCTTCAAAGTCCTGATCCTTGATCGCCTGTTCCTTACGCCCCTTGAGCTGCTCGATGTCCAACTCGAGCTCCTTGATATTCGGAGGGCGCTGCATGGCCGCAATGCGGGCGCGGGAACCGGCTTCGTCCATGACGTCGATCGCCTTGTCCGGAAGATACCGGGCGGTGATATAGCGGTCGCTCAGTTTGACGCAGGCAGTGATGGCGTCGGTGGTGAACTCCGCTTTGTGATGCTCCTCATACTTCACCTTCAGGCCCTGGAGGATCAGGATGGCATCCTCCACGCTGGGTGGCTCGACCTTGACGGTCTGGAACCGGCGTTCGAGGGCCGAGTCCTTCTCGATGTACTTGCGATATTCGTTGAGCGTGGTGGCCCCGATGATTTGCAACTCACCACGGGAAAGGGCGGGCTTGAAAATATTGGAGGTATCCATCGTGCCTTCCGCAGAACCAGCCCCGACAATGGTATGCAGCTCGTCGATGAACAGGAGGACGTTCCGGCTTTTCCGGATTTCATCCATCACCGCCTTGATCCGCTCCTCAAATTGACCGCGGTACTTCGTTCCCGCCACCATCAACGCCAGGTCGAGGGTCACCACCCGCTTGCCTGCCAGAATCTCAGGAACATTGCCCCGGGAGATTTCCTGGGCCAATCCTTCGACAATGGCGGTTTTTCCGACACCCGCCTCACCCAGCAGCACCGGATTGTTTTTGGTCCGCCGGCAAAGGATCTGGATGACGCGTTCGATTTCTCCCTGACGACCGATGACCGGATCCATCTTGCCCTCCTTGGCCATCTCGGTCAGGTCTCGTCCGAAGGCCT